>JAGXSZ010000023.1 GCA_018333515.1 Actinomycetota bacterium | reverse complement strand
AACGATAAGGGGCAGACCTTCGAGTGGACGGCGAGTTCAGACGCCGACTCAGGTCTCTCCAAATACCAACTCTACGTCGACGGTTCACTCAACCGCGATAATATCTCAGCCTCCGCGACCTCATACACGCTTTCGACATCGCTATCGGTGGGTTCGCACACCTGGTACGTGCGCGCGGTCGATGCCGCAGGCAACACGAGAGACTCGAGCGCGACCTTTACATTGACCGTAAACGATGTCGTGCCGCCGACGACATCGCTTACGACCAACCCGGCGTCTCCCGATGGCGCCAACGGCTGGTTTAAGACCGTCCCGTCCATTACCTTGACGCGCAACGAAGCCGGGACCACCTACTACCAGTGGGGTTCGACCACCGGCTCATGGACGACATATTCGGGCTCATTTACCGCACCGGAAGGCCAGCACACCCTCTACTACTATTCGGTTGATACCGCGGGTAACATAGAGACGACAAAGAGCAAGGCTTTCAAGGTCGATACTATCTTGCCGACCGCTTTCAACCTCGTATCGCCGGCGGATGGCGCGACCGTCAACAACGATAAGGGGCAGACCTTCGAGTGGACGGCCTCGTCAGATACCAACCTGGCGAGCTACCAACTCTACATCAACAACTCTCTCAACCGCACGGTATCCGCGACTTCGACCAAGGTGACGCTTTCGTCGTCGCTTGCGCCGGGAAGTTACACCTGGTACGTGCGCGCGGTCGATGTCGCAGGCAACACAACCAACTCGTCCGCGACCCACACGCTCACGGTTGTTGACGTCGTGCCGCCGACGACATCGCTTACGACCAACCCGTCGTCCCCTGATGGCGCCAACGGCTGGTTTAAGACTACGCCGTCCATTACCTTGACGCGCAACGAAGCCGGCACCACCTATTACCAGTGGGATACCACCGGCGGGCTGTGGAACGAATACACGGGCGCTTTCACGGCTCCCGAGGGCCAGCATGTGCTCTACTATTACTCAATCGACACTGCGGGCAACATCGAGAGCACTAAGAATAAGACTTTTAAGGTTGACACTGTGGCACCTACGTCGTTTGATTTGGTCTCGCCCGCAAACGGCGCGACCGTCAATAACGATAAGGGGCAGACCTTCGAGTGGACGGCCTCGTCAGATACCAACCTGTCGAAATATGATCTCTACATCGACGGCTCCCTCAACCGCACGGTATCCGCACCTTCGACCTCGGTGACGCTTTCGTCGTCGCTTACGCCGGGTTCGCACACCTGGCATGTAAAAGCGGTCGATAGCGCCGGCCATACCGTAGCCTCATCGTCGACCTACTCATTGACTGTGAACGATGTTGTCGCGCCAACGACATCCATCTCAAGCAATCCGGCGTCTCCCGATGGCGACAACGGCTGGTATAAGACCGTCCCATCCATCACGCTCACCAGAAACGAGCCCGGCACTACCTACTACCAGTGGAACTCGACCACCGGCACCTGGACGACATATAGCGGCGCTTTCTTAGCGCCTGAAGGCAACAACACGCTCTACTACTACTCGGTAGATAGCAACGGCAATACCGAATCGATCAGAAATAGGGCCTATAAAGTCGACACAATCGCCCCGTCGTCGTTTACTTTGAGTTCGCCCGCAAACGGCGCGACCGTCGACAACGATAAGGGTCAGACCTTTAGCTGGAACGCGAGTTCAGACGCGAACCTCGCCAAGTATCAGCTCTATGTCGATGGAAATCTCAACCGCGATAGTCTTTCGGCTTCGGCGACCTCGGTAACACTCTCGTCGTCGCTCTTGCCGGGCACGCATACCTGGTTTATCCGCGCGGTCGATGTCGCCGGCAACACGAGGGACTCCGCGGATACGTGGTCGTTGACGGTCAACGATGTGATGCCGCCGACGACGACGCTCAGCACCAACCCCACCTCGGCAAATGGCACCAACGGCTGGTTCAAAGGGACCGCGCCGAGCGTAACGCTCACCCGAAGCGAAGCCGGCGTCACCTACTACCAATGGAACTCGACCACCGGCGCCTGGACATCATACACCGCGACCACCGGCGGCCTTACCGCCCCGGAAGGCATCAACACGCTCTACTACTACTCGGTCGATACCAAGGGCAATACCGAGTCGGTCAAGAGCAAGGAGTTTAAGGTAGATACGTCGATACCGTCGGTCAGCATCAGCCAGCCGGCAGACGGCGCGATCCTCTCGGGGACCTCATACGCCATAGCCGGAAGCGCGAGCGATTCGGCATCTTCGGGTGTGAGCAAGGTAGAGGTATCCATCGATGGCGCTTGGAAGACAGCGACCGGCACCAGCGGTTGGACCTACAACTGGTCGCTGCCGGCGGACGGTACCTATACGATTAGCGCGCGCGCGGTCGATGTCGCCGGCAACGTCGGCAATCCGGCCTCGTCTATCAGCGTTAAAGTCGATAACAGCAGCCCGAGCGTGACCTCGGTCAGCCCGGCTGAGGGCGCGACCGGTGTGAGCACCTCGGCCGGCGTTACCGCGCTCTTCAGCGAGCCGATGGATCCATCGACAATAAACTCGAGCACCGTCACCTTGATGGATAGTGCGAATAACCCGGTCGCGGGCACCGTGACATACGATGCCGGCACTCGGACAGCCACCCTTAAGCCCACCAACAACCTGATAAGCTCGATGACCTACACGGCTACGATAACGACCGGTGTGAGGGACCTGGCCGGGACCGCGATGGCGACAGCGAAGGTGTGGTCGTTTACGACAGCGGCCTTCGTCGACGCGCCGGCAACCTCGATAACGCTTAGCCCCACGACACCGGATGGCTCAAACGGTTGGTACAAGACGATTCCGACGATAACGCTCACAAGCGACCGACCGGGAATCATATACTATCAGTGGGATTCGACAACAGGGCCATGGATGACGGCCGGCGGCGGCTTTGCGGCGCTCGAAGGCCAACACACACTCTACTTCTACTCGATGGATACCTCGAATAATACCGAAGTCGTTAAGAGCGTGGTCTTGAAAGTAGACGCGCAAGCCCCGTCGAAGCCGGCAAACGTGAAGGCAACGGCGCTGTGCGAGAGCAAGATTCTCATTGAGTGGGAAGCGTCGACCGACAACATCGCGGTCGCCGGCTACAACGTCTATAACGCCGACACCGGCCAGAAGATTGCCGGCACGACGACAACAAGCTTCACGCATACCGGTTTGGCGTCAAACACCGCCTACCGCTACTACGTTGCGGCCTTCGACGCGGCCGGCAACCAGTCGCCGGTAAGCAACACGGTCGAGGCGACAACGTTCCAGGGGAGTAAATCGACAGCCCCCGGCACATCGGTCAATGTAGAGCTGGGTAACGGTGTGAAAGTGAGCTTTAGCAACGTAGTCGTATCAGGCACTACGTCGGCGACGGTCATCACCGACCCGCCGTACGGTACTCCCACACCGACCTTCAGGTTCAGGGGCTATCACATCGATATCAGCACGACGGCAGGTTATGCGGGCGCCATCATGGTAACGGTCTCGTACGACGAGTCGTTGATCAAGGGCAACGAGAAGAACCTTAAATTCATGCACTGGAACGGCCAGAAGTGGGAAGATATCACGGTCGAGGTGGATACGGTAAACAACACGATTACCGGCATGACTACCTCGCTCTCGCCGTTCGGCGTGGGCGAGGAAGAAGGCACCACGGCAGCGACATCCATAGCCTTCGGCCACAACACGAACCTGCTCGCGGCGCTCGCAGTCGCGATGATGCTGCTCGGCACAGCGCTTGTGCTGCGCAGAAGCACGGTCTAATGTTTTCCTCCCCCTTGAGGGGGAGGCGGTAAAACCAAAAATTAACAGGGCTTCCGTATGCGAAGGCATGGCAGCACATAAGCCGTAATGTTATAATTATCCAATCAGTTGCTGACATAATAAGTGAACGTTTGGCCATATTTCCGGGGTGATTTCATGCTTACAAGGCACCGTTTTCTGAGTTTTGCGCTCATTTGCGCAATGATATTTTCATCATTGCCAATCCTTCCGCTGTTCGCAAGTCCCGCCGGCCTACCGAGCATACCGCGCTCAAGCGCGCCCATAGAAGGCGAGTTCGTCCCCGGCGAACTTCTTGTAAAGTTTAAATCCACCGCCACCTCTTCTAAGATAGACAACGCCCACAGGGGCATCGGTGCGCAAAAGCTCGAAGAGCTGCGCAACTCAAAGACCCACCGGGTTAAACTCCCAAAGGGCATTGATGAGCACAATGCGATAGCAAACTACGAGAAGCTCCCCGACGTTGAATACGCCGAGCCAAACTACTACCGCCACGCGCTTCTAACCCCGAACGACACCAATTATGGGGTGCAGTGGGCGCTGCCTAAGATAAAAGCGCCGCAGGCATGGGATACGACCACCGGAAACGAGACCGTCGTGGCGGTCGTCGACTCCGGCGTCGATTACAACCACCCCGACCTCTCGACTAAGGTCATCAAAGGCTACGACTATATCAACAACGACAACGACCCGATGGACGACCACGGCCACGGCACGCACGTTGCCGGCATCACCGGCGCCATAACCAACAACGCCCAAGGCGTGGCCGGCGTCTCCTGGGGCGCGAAACTTCTTGCGGTAAAAGTGCTTAACAGCTCCGGCAGCGGCACCGATGCTACTGTCGCAAACGGTATCCGGTACGCGGCGGACAACAACGCCAAAATCATCAACCTAAGCCTCGGCGGCTACGACTACTCATCAACCATGGCCGATGCGGTCGTATACGCGCAAGGGAAAGGCTGTCTTGTCGTAGCCGCCGCCGGCAACGGGAACACAAGCAATGTCCTCTACCCGGCGGGATATCAAAATGTCATCGGTGTCTCGGCGACGCGCACCGACGACGGCAAAGCGTCATACTCCAACTACGGCTGGTATGTCGATGTCGCCGCGCCGGGCGGCAACGCCGACGGCACCGCCTCGAACGGCATCGCGAGCACCTACCCCGGCAACCAGTACGTCTATATGAACGGCACCTCCATGGCCGCCCCGCACGTCGCCGGCCTGGCCGCGCTTATCGCGACGGTATACCCGGGTAAGACGGGCGCGCAGCTCGGCCGCACTATTCAGGCGACCGTCGATGACCTCGGCGCCGCCGGCAGGGACGACACCTTCGGCTACGGCCGTATCAACGCCGAAAAAGCCGTTAAAACTCTTATAGTCCACGATGAGGAAAACAGCGCCGCCGCGACATATTCAGGCACCTGGACTAACGGGAGTTCTTCAAACGCCAGCGGCGGCGCGTTCAAGCATTCAAGCTCGACCGGCGTTTCGGTCACGTACTCGTTTAATGGCACGAGCGTCTCGTGGGTCGCGCAGAAGAGCCCCGCATCCGGCATCGCCAAAGTCTACATAGACGGCGTCTACCAGCAAGATGTAGACCTCTACGGCACGAGCGACCACCAGCAGCTGGTCTACACGAAGTCCGGTTTGGCGCTCGGCAACCATACGATCAAGATCGAAGTTGCCGGCACCAAGAACGCGTCTTCATCGGGGTACGATGTAAATGTCGATGCGTTTGATTTTGTGACCGTAAAAGACACAACCGCCCCCATCACGACCCTTTCCACCAACCCGACCAGCCCCGATGGGGCAAACGGCTGGTTTAATACCGCCCCGTCTATCACCTTGACCAGGGATGAGCCCGGCACTACCTACTACCAGTGGGGTTCGACCACCGGCGCCTGGACGACCTATAGCGGAAGCTTCGCCTCGATGGAAGGGGAGCACACCCTCTACTTCTACTCGGTGGACACATCAGGCAACACCGAGGCGGTAAAGAGCCAGGCAATAAAGGTAGACACAGTCGCCCCCACCGCCACGATTACGAGCCCGACGGGCGGCACTGTCACAGGTATCGTAACCATCAGCGGCACGGCGACGGACGCGAACTTTGTCAACTATATCTTAGACTTCGGCCAAGGGGTATCCCCGGCAAGCTGGACCGAGATAACAAACTCGAGCACCCAGAAGACCAACGAGACGCTGGGGCAACTCGACACGCGCACGTTGGCCGAAGGAGACTTTGTAATCCGTCTGCGGGCCTTTGACGCGGCCGCCAAGGTTGAAACGGCGACGGTCTTGGTGACTGCGGCAAGTGACACCCAAGCCCCGGTCACGACCCTTTCCACCAGCCCGACCAGCCCCGACGGGGAAAACGGCTGGTTTAAGAGCACGACCACGGCGAGTCTCACCGCAAATGAGCCTGCTACCACCTACTACCAGTGGGATTCGACTGCAACTGCGAACTGGACGACATATTCTGGGTCATTTACCGCGCCGGAAGGGGAGCACACCCTCTATTTCTACTCGGTCGACACCTCAAACAACACCGAGACTGCACGGAGCGCAGTCCTTAAGGTAGACACGCAAAAGCCGGCGGCCCCGACAAACGTAAAGGCAATGGCGCCGAATGATAGTAAGGTCTTTATCAAATGGGAGGCCGCGACCGACAACGTCGCGGTCATCGGCTACGACGTCTATAACGCCGACAACGGCGAGAAAATCGTGAGCGTGGAAAAGACGAACTATATGCACACAGGGCTGGCGCCAAACACCACCTACCGCTATTACGTCGCGGCCTTTGACGCAGCGGGCAACCGGTCGCCGGTAAGCGAAACCGTTGAGGCGACGACGTTCAGGGCAAGCCGATCGATCAACCCCGGCACGTCTGTCGACGTGGAGCTGGGTAACGGCGTGAAAGTGAGCTTTAGCAATGTGCTCGTAGCCGGCATTACGTCGGCGACTATCATCATCGACCCGCCGTACGGAGCGCCCGACGCGAACTTCAGGTTCAGGGGTTACCACATCGATATCAGTACGACGGCGAATTATTCGGGGACAATCATGGTAACAATCCCATACGACCCCTCGTTAATCAAAGGCAACGAGAAGAACTTGAAGTTAATGCACTGGAACGGCCAAAAGTGGGAGGATGTGACGGTGGAGGTCGATACCGAGAACAACATCATTATCGGTATGACGACGTCACTCTCACCGTTCGCTGTAGGTGAAAACGAAGTCGGCACGACGGCGGTTACCACGATAGCCTTCGGCCACAACACCAACATGTTGGCGATGCTCGCCGCAATGCTCACGGCGCTGGGTTTGCTGCTAATCGTAAGAAGGCGCTCAATCATATAATCGCCGCAGTGGCAGTTGTTCTGAGACGGCAAGCAACACTTAGACCCTCCCCCACCAATGGGGGAGGGTTAACTACACTCCGCAGGTATGCTAAACTTTCAAACGAGGGATGAAATAAGCTGCGAGGTAAAATATTATGAAATTTCAAGAATCCGCACTCCAGTCCGAATCACTTGGGGAAAAGATCGAACTCGCCATTGAGAAATTGCCCCCCTCCGAAGTCACCCTTATCGAAGTTATGGATATCGTCGGGGCCGATAGCCTCCTGCTTCTGACCGTATTTCTTTCCCTGATATTTCTCGTACCGGTGTCTATTCCGGGTGTCAGCACGGTTTTTGGTACCGGCATCCTGCTCATCGGAATTACCCGGCTGTTTTCGCGCAAATTATGGCTTCCAAAAACCATTGCGGATCGCAAATTATCCTCCGAAAAACTCGGCGCGGGATTCAAGCGCGCCCTCGTCTGGTTCCACCGATTGGAAAGGATCAGCCGTCCGCACCGCTTGAGCGGGTTGACCTCTGAGGGTTTGATGACGGTCTTGAGTAATTTGTCGTTCATTCTCGCCGCGGTACTGCTCATGGCCCCTTTCGGCTTTATCCCATTTAGCAACACCCTGCCGGCGCTCGCGCTCATCTTTTTATCCGTCGGGATGATCCAGCGCGACGGCGGCTTTATTCTCCTCGGCAACCTTTCCAATATCGCCACGATTGTCTATTTCGGTTTTCTCATCGCCGGCGGCGGATGGGTCATCACCGAGTTCTTCAAGATCCTGGGGTAATCGTCCGAGCTAATGCGCGCCGATGGAGTCGTTCTTGAAAGATTGCGGAATCGAATCAAAATCAAAGTAGACCTTTCGAGTAAGCTCGTAGCTGCTTAATTGACGTAGCTCAGCCCTTTAGGGCTGATAACGGCCATGCATATGCGATTATCAGGGCTAAAGCCCTGAGCTACGGGAGATAAAATATGAGTTGCAAAATCTCTGAAGCAAGTTCGTATCTATCAACAAGAGCATAAGCGGTAAGGTGCTTTACCACTGCAAAAAGGATAGTAAGGAGATAAAGGCGAGGGTACCGCTCTTTCAAGAACGACCCCGAAAACGCGCGTTCTTCCATAGTTGTGCTTGACAAAAACGAGTGATGATGCAATTATTGAGACGATATGAGTCATAAAGTGAGGTGAACAGTCTGATGAAACAGATGACAATTAGAGGAATTGCGCCGGAATTAGAAAAAGTGATAAAAGAAGAAGCTAGAAAGAAAGGCCTAAGCACTAACAAGGTAGTGGTCTCTTTGCTCGAGAAAGGAGCGGGCCTAACAGCAAAAAAGACCCTCAAAAAGACGGTTTATCATGATCTGGATAGCCTTGCCGGAACATGGTCGTCAGAGGAAGCGGAAGAGTTTGAAAGGCACCTTGAAGAGCAAAGAAGAATCGATGAGGATGTGTGGAGATGAACCGGGTTTTGTTGGACACCTCGGCATACTCCGCTTTTTTTAAAGGCGACCCGGCTGCTGTTGAGGCGGTTCAGGCAGCCGATGAAATTTATCTCAATCCCATAGTTTTGGGAGAACTCTTAGCCGGATTCATAAGGGGCAATAAAGAGAAGAAGAACAGAACCGAACTAGAGACCTTTCTGTCTTCACCCCGGGTTTACTTACAGATAATCGATGAAGAAACTTCCGAAAGGTATGCTTTAATTCTGTCGTCATTAAAAGACAAAGGAACCCCGATACCCACAAACGATATCTGGATTTCCGCTTTAGCCATGCGGGACGGGCTAAAGATACTCACCACCGATAGGCACTACCAAAAGGTAGTACAAACAATTGTAGAAATCTTCTGATTGCATATCGTTGCAACCCTCTTTTCGCAATAAGACACATCCTAGCTCAGGGATTCCGCAATCTTTCAATCTTGCAGGAACGACCCCGTGAATAAGCAGCTTGTATGAAGAGCCGACCCGCGTTACAATATATGCGATATGTTAAGGGGTGATTTACATGGCACAAGGAAACCTTGCCACCAAGATTGCGAGCCTTGAGCTGCAAATAAAAGTTCTTAAGGGGCAGGCGAAAAAGAAGAAAAAAGAAAGAGCCTTGGCGCAGGTGGATGGATTACTAAAAGGCAGGAGCGATACCTCTTTTGACGAAATCAAGGCAGTTGAGATTAGTACTCCTGAAGAGCTCAAATGATTTACGTTATTGATACGCACGCCCTTGTCTGGTTTATTGAAGGCAGCAAAAATCTAGGTCGCGAAGCACGAGAGATAATGCGCGCGGCTGAATCATCGATCGTCGTGCCTACCATCGTTCTTGCTGAAATAAAACACCTCTACAACAAGAAACGAATCGCGAGCGTTTTCACTGAAGTTAGAGAATTATTAGACGATGACGAGAGGGTTACCATCTATCCGCTTGATGACACCACATTAGATTACCTCCCGGAGGGTTTAGAAATCCACGATGCAATAATATGCGCCACGTGCCTCGCGCTTCAAGATAGTCTCGAGGAAGAAGTAATTTTGATCACCAAGGATCAAGAGATTATCGAATCCAAAATAATCGAAACCACTTGGTAAGACGATTGCCTTATTGTAGCAGGCTATGATGTACAAGCGCTCGTTTCCGGCGAGGGCAGCGCTCTTTCAAGAACGACCCCGCGAATTAAAATCGCTAACCAGCCCGCTTCGCTTCTTTTTGCTCCTCAATCTCGACGGCCTCAAAGAGCAGCATTCTCATTAGCGTCTGGTAGCCCATGCCCTTCTTAAGCGCGAGTTCATTGAGCCGCTCAACGAGGTCCTCATCAAGTCGGAAGGTGACCATTTTTTTCTTGGGGCGCGGGCGAGTGGGGCGCATACCGCCAGGGATTTCTACACCTTCGTATTCTGCGGGATCGTGGGTGATTAACGTCAATTACTTTTCCTGTCGGTAATTCTAATTGTCGTTGATCACCCGTGAGAGGATTTGAACTTTTTTACACATTAGCGGTACCTGCAAGAGAGCTATAGGAGCCGTATAATGGATTAGCGTTTTCTCTCTTCTCGTAACTTTTGACTTGGGCATATATGTCGTACTCGGTCTCTGTTAAGATCAGTATTAAGGATTATGCCTCGAGTGCTTGCAACAAGGTAGAGACTTGATAATCTGAGAACCTCTACAGTGGGAGTGATGAAGAGCTGCCGTGAGAAATATCGAGATAATCAACGGATCTAGAGATACTGATGGTACATATTTTGGGCACATCAAAGGTGTGCCCAAACCCAAAGAACTCATTGAGAAAACCATGGCTGCGGCAGAATCAAGAGGCGCTGATTTTACCGGAATAACAATTAAAAGCAGTGATTATCATGATGAATCTTCGTATGGCTTTATTCTCATCGGCCGACCAGTCATCTACCTTCAAGGCGTGGATTTAATTGCAGATTGCGCTTGGTATAGTAATGCGATACGGGGCCTTTATGAGAAATTAAACATTGACGGGACCCTTGCTGATAGGGCTAATAATGTCGTAGAATCTATAGTAAGGACGTTATTGCACGAATATTGCCACCTAAAAACACTCGATGTCATGGGTGATTATTTAGCAGGTGGTTTCGATAGCCGATTTACAGAGTATATAGACCATGTGGCAAAAATGAGAAAAGGTGGTCCAGAAGCGCTTCTCCAATTGGATGATCGCAACCGTAATGGAGAAATAGGTGAGTGGATTGCTGAGGATTATAGGCTACTATTAGATCCAAACTCACCGTATCATAATAGTAATTCAATAACACAGGATTTACTCTATCCGTATCTGGCCGCTGATAGGCGTGATTATTTGAAAGGGGCTCTCGGGCTATGAGAGACAAAAGACCAAACTTAGATATTTCTTCTGACGAAATTGAAAGCGTCAGAAAAGAAGTAGCTTACAGAGTAAAAAAGGGCGTCTCCAAAAGCGAGCTTGAAAAGATTATGGCTCCGGCGAAAAAAGCGAAGGTAGTCCGCACTGCGACTAAGAAAGTTAGCCAAGCTCACTCTTAATGTATCTAAAGCTGTCAGCCGAGGTCTGCCTACGATTCTCGGTTTGTAGGTTGTTCTTAGCCTTATCAAAAGCACTGACTTATCCTTCCAGACTCTGCTTCCGTCCCAAGTATTCTTTTTCGCGAGCAAACCTGAACTCTTTCTGGTTCGAATAGTGTTGGATTAGGGCTGCTTAATTTTTGATGCGTTTTTCTGCTCTCGTATAATGGCGATAGGCAGCTCGCAATGTTATAATTATCCAAGCAGTTGCCTATTGTATGAGTGAACCTTCGACTATATCCCGGGGTGGTTATATGCGCATCAGCGGAAACGAGACCGTCGATGACCTCGGCGCCGCCGGAACCTATACGCTCAGGTGGGACCTGGTCGAAGAGTTGGTTACCTGGTTCTCATCGAAGGGCGTTGCGACCAGAAACATATCGGTGAGCGTGAATTAGTATAAAAAAAGAAAAAGTTATCAGCAGCCAGTTGATTTGCTGATACTCCATAAGGATTGCGGAGCGCAAAAGGATAGTGTATAAATTAATTAGAGCCGTTCAAGCTCTAATTAATTTTATTTGAAGGTAAGACATGCTAAAAGCATTACAAGAGCTGTATGAATACCGAGAACTGCTAATCAACCTTGTTGTCAAAGAGCTAAAAATTAAATACAAAAACTCAATATTGGGTTTCTTTTGGAGTCTCATCCACCCGTTATTGATGATGCTGGTTTTCACATTTATCTTCTCCTACGTCTTTAGGGCGAACATAGAAAATTATCCTGTTTATTTTCTCGTCGGGTTTCTGCCGTGGAATTTTTTTGTAACCGTGCTATCGGTTAGCACGGGGAGCATTGTCGGAAGCGGGAGTTTAATAAAAAAAGTATATTTTCCTCACGAAATTATACCGATTTCACTGGTGGTTGCAAATCTGGTAAATTTGTTTTTATCTCTCGCGGTCTTGTTCGTCGTCTTAGCTCTATACGGCTACAATTTTTATGTCTTTTTACCGGTTTTACTCTTTGCAATCATAGCGCATACTCTGTTGACCGTTGGGTTTTCTTTAATGCTCGCGGGTTTGAATGTGTATTTTCGTGATATAGAACAGTTGATCGGCATAATGCTGTTAATATGGTTCTATGGTACCCCCGTATTGTATGACATGTCGATGATACCCGATAGGTTCCTGTGGCTAATAAAGTATGCGAATCCGATGACATCGGTTATATTTTTATACCGTGAGGCTTTGTATTATTTGCATTGGCCGAGCCTAAAACTACTTGCCTATACGACAGTCAGCTCGCTTTTGGTGTTCTGGGCGGGGTATTGGTTGTTTAAGCGATTATCGCCGGCGTTCGCCAAAGAGGTGTAATAGATGTCATCTAAACCACTCGGCTCGGAGCGGGATAAAAATGTAACACTTAGCATTAGTGATGCATGGGTGAAATTTCGCATTTACCATGACCGAAAATTTACATTGAAGGAGAGGCTGGTAAGACTCGGCGGCTCTTCTTATGAAGATTTCTGGGCATTAAGCGGAGTATCCTTCAATGTAAACAAGGGTGAAATGGTAGGCATTATCGGCCATAACGGCTCGGGTAAAAGCACGCTTCTAAAATGCATTGCCGGTGTTTTACCTGTCGATAAGGGCAGCGTAAAGGTAAACGGCAGGATATCGCCGCTGCTTGAGCTGGGCGCCGGTTTTCACCCCGATCTCTCCGGCCGCGAGAATATTTACCTAAACGCAGCTATTCTTGGCCTCACAAGAAAGCAGGTAAAAGCGCGCTTTGATGACATAGTAAACTTTGCCGAACTCGAAGAATTTATCGATACGCCGGTTAGAAACTATTCGTCAGGCATGTATGTTCGTTTGGGGTTTGCGATTGCCGTTCATTCAGATCCCGAAATTTTACTCGTCGATGAAGTGTTGGCTGTTGGCGATGAAGCTTTTCAAAAGAAATGTTTTGAAAAGATTGAAGCTTTCAAAAAAGCCGGTGTCACCATCGTATTCGTTACGCATGACCTTGGTTCAGTGCGGCGCATGTGCGATAGAGTTATCACCCTTGAGAGGGGCCGCATAAAAGCGCAGGGCAAACCAGGCCAGGTTATCAGGGATTATGTCGACGCGGAGCTAATCGATGAAGAAAGCAGCTTTACCGAATACGGTACAAAAGAGGTCGTAATTAACAAGTGCGAACTCCTTAACCGGCGGGGCGAAGCGACCAGGACTTTTTTAGCCGGCGATACCATGACCTTAGCGGTCCATTTTGAGGCGACAAATCCGGTTGAGGAACCCAACTTCGGGATAGCTATTTACGATTTGAGGGGCAACCACTGTTTCGGTACGAATACGCAATTAAAGAGGTACAAGACGGGTATCGTTAACGGCGCGGGTATCATGTACTTTCACCTCGAGCACCTGCCGATGCTTGAAGGTAAGTTCTATATATCCTTAGCCGTTCAATCCGCAGATGAAAAAGTAACATATCATTGGCTTGATCGTTACCTCTTATTTGAAGTCGACAATCCGAGCGATGATATTGGAGCCTTTTACATACCCGTGCGTGTTGAGTTAAAGTCGCCCGTTAGCACGAACCCTGGTGGGTTTAGTTGATCGGCCCAATGACACATACGTTTAGATATTGGAGTGTCTGAAATGAATGAAGACTTTTACCGTGTGTTTGAGGCACGGTATCGCGGTTCACGTGAGTCGATCATGTCGCGCTTGCGCGCGTATCTGCCTTTTGTTGAACCGCTTCGGGGATTCTACGATACACCCAAAGCCGTTGATCTGGGCTGTGGGCGCGGAGAGTGGTTGGAATTGATGCTTGAAGCTAAATTTATGCCTTATGGTGTCGACTTGGACGACGGAATGCTCGGTGCCTGTGTTGAACTGGGGTTGCCGGCAGAGAAAGGCGACGCGGTCGCTTATCTCGCCACGCTTCCCGACGAAAGCCAGGCCGTCGTCTCAGCCTTTCATGTGGTGGAGCACATCGGCTTTGAGCAACTGAGATTGCTGGTTTCCGAGGCGCTGCGGGTGCTCAAGCCCGGAGGCCTGCTGATCATGGAAACCCCGAATCCCGAAAATATTGTTGTGGCTACAAGAGATTTTTATGTAGACCCAACGCACCGGCGCCCGATTCCGCCCCTATTGTTATCTTTCCTCCCCGAGCACTACGGTTTCGAAAGAGTAAAGATATTGAGGCTGCAGGAGTCCGCGGAACTCGCCTGCAATAAGGCGCCATCGCTACTCGACGTGCTCAGTGGCGTAAGTCCCGATTATGCCGTTGTGGCGCAAAAAGCCGGCTCCGAAGAAATCATTGCCGCGACAAAACCAGCTTTTGATGCTGAATATGGTCTAACGCTAGAAAGCCTGGCCGGTAGATATGACCAGCACGCCGAAGCCCGCGCCACCGAAGCCGAAGCCCGCGCCGTTGATTTGATAAACAGTACGTCTTGGCGCATCACCGCGCCTATGCGCCGGATGGTGTCGATCCTGCGGAGGCTGGTCTCACCGTAGACGGGAGATGTGCTAGAATATTTAAAACAGCTCGAAGACGACTTTCTGGGAGGCATTTTTATGGGGCAGGTTGTTGAGGATCATATATAGCGCCAATTATCGAATTTGAGGAACCATTGATCGATTGAGGCCTGTTCGGAAATGATGCGTTGGTTTTGAAGAAGTATAGGATTGATTTCAGGGCTGAGGGATAGCGCGTAGGAGTGTGGCGGCTGATGCGAATCGGCATTAATCTTATACCATTGTGGCCCGGTAAGATCGGTGGCATGGAGACGTATATTCGAAATCTACTCGACCATATCGCTGCTTTGGACAGGACAAATGAATACTTTCTATTCACGGCCGATTGGAATGACGATACGCTCGATTTTGCGAATCCTAACTTCAAAAAAGTGCTAGTGGAAAAGGAGATACCCCAGTTTGCGCCTCGGGAGATTAGCCGATTTGAGCGCAGTATCTATAAGATACGCTACGTTCGGTACCTCTATAAAACCCTGCGACGGGTAAAAACCGGTAAACTAACTAAGATCATAAGGGATTTATCCATAGATGTTTGGTTCTGTCCTTTAATGAGCCTTGATCCCAGATACTTACGCATTCCAGCCGCGATAACCATACCCGATGTCCAGCAGGAATATTACCCTCAGTTCTTTACCGATAAGGAACTATTCAATCGCGCAACGAATTGGAGGCAGTCATGTCATGAGGCGACAAAGGTGTTGACCATCTCTGAGTTTTCCAAACGAAGTCTCTGCGATAAATACCACCTGTCACCGGATAAGGTAGAGGTAACGCTTCAAGCCGTCGGCGACGAGTTCCTTTCAACCGATGGTGCCGGCGATAACCGGATAGCAGAGAAGTATTCCTTGCCTAAAGCGTATGCGTTTTATCCGGCTAACACCTGGGCGCATAAGAATCACCAGCTACTCATCATGGGTTTTGCGCTATTTAAGAAGCGCAGCAACAGTAACCTGAAACTGGTTCTGAGTGGCGTGAGCGATGCCCGCGAGCAACTCCAGGCACTAATCGATCGCTACAATTTAGTCGACGATGTGGTGTTTTTGGGGTATATCCAGCGCGCTGAGATGCCAGCCGTTTACCGGAGCGCAAGCTTCATGATCTTTCCATCGCTTTTTGAGGGGTTTGGCATACCGCTACTTGAGGCGATGGCGTCAGATTGTCCGATTGCCGCGTCGAAGATGACTAGCATACCAGAGGTTGCAGGGGATGCAGCTCTTTATTTCGACCCGAGGAATCCGGAGGCGATTGCCGCGGTGATCGAGAAAATGGTGGATGATGCCGCGTTACGGCATAATCTGGCGCAGGCCGGGCGAAAACAACTTAAAAAGTTTTCCTGGGATAAAACGGCGCAACGGACCTTACATGTTCTTGAGGAATTATATCGAGAAAGTAAGAGCAGAGGCTAAGATGAGCGATAGCTTGCAGTCAAACAATGGATACCCTTTGGTTTCGATTGTTACTCCATCATTCAATCAAGGCAAATATATCGAGGCGACCATCAACAGCGTGCTCGGTCAGGATTACCCTAATATTGAGTACCTCGTGTTTGATGGGGGTTCGACGGACAATACGGTTGAAATTCTGCGGAAGTATGAACGAAAGCTTACCTGGGTTTCGGAAAAAGATCGGGGACAATCTGACGCCGTAAATAAAGGCTTTAAAGCGGCGAGAGGCGAGATTCTCGGCTGGTTGAACTCCGACGACACGTATGAGCCAGGTGCGATTAGGGCTGCGGTTGAGTTTTTTATTAAGCATCCGGGCGTTAAGATGGTCTATGGAAAGGGTGCTCATATCTATGAAAACGGCGAATTTATGGAATGGTATCCTACCGAGCCGTTTGAGCTGCAGCGATTATCTGAGACCTGTTTTATATGTCAACCAGCCGTTTTCTTAAAAGCAAGCATCTTTGATGAGATTGACATGCTTGATGTTGGCCTACATTACTGCATGGATTATGACCTTTGGATTAGAATTGCAAAGAAGTTTAAAGTCGAGTATCTGCCTCTGCATTTGGCAAATACGAGACTGTATCAGGACACGAAGACGTTATCAAAACGGGTGGAGGCGCATGCGGAAATTATTGAAACCGTTAAAAGGCATTTTAGCATCGTCCCGCGGAATTGGATTTATGCTTATGGCCATTATGTGCTAGATAGGTTATTGACGCGTGATACTAAGGCGAAATATATCGCCCATGTAGGTTTGCTGGCACTTATGGTGTTTTACTATAATTATCGTGTAAACCGTGTACTGCCGGGGTCAGCCGATCTGAAAGAATGGGTAGGAAGGTTTTTCAAACACGTTCGGTCAAAGGGGTTATGACGGGTTTAGCGTAATCCTGGATACTCGGTTATGTAGCCAAAAATGAGGATAAAATGATTGGTATTGATGTAAGCCTGGCCGTTGGCGAGAAGGCAGGTGTCGGTTATTATGCGGCTAGCCTTATTGAGGCGCTAGCGAAGATCGACAGGCAACACGATTATATGCTCTATCCGTTCTTCGGCAACACGATGCATCCCGACTTTAAGAAAGTCACCGCATTGGCCACTGGCAACTTCAGGGTCTTCATGGACTCTGCCTCGCCGTCGCGCGTGAGGTTAACGAGGATAAAGTTTGGTATCGATAATAGCCGGTATTTTAACGGTATCGATCTTTTGCATTGCACGAGTTTTTTTATCCCAAAGCAATACAGTGGTCCGATTATCTCCACGATCTACGATGTAAGTTTTCTGCTTTTCCCCGAATGCCACACCGAGGCTAATAGGCTGTACTGTCTCCAGGGTACCCTTGATGCGGCAGATCGCTGCGATAGAATCATCGCTATCTCAGAGAATACCAAGAGCGACTTGATTAAATATTTTGCCGTCGAACCCGAAAGAGTAGTCGTCACTCATCTCGCACCGCGTGATGTATTCCGGCCCATCAACGATGAGCTGATGCGCGGGACAGTGTTAAAGAAGTATGGCATTAAGGGGTCGTATATATTCTCCCTCGGTTCGATCGAGCCAAGAAAGAATCTTATTCGCCTAATTCGAGCCTACGCCCTCCTTGATGAACGGACACGAGGCCGATTTAGCCTCGTAATCGCGGGTGGTACCGGTTGGTTGAACAGCGATATATACGCCGAGGTTAAAGAATTGAACTTAAGCGATTATGTGAAGTTCATCGGCTATATCGTCGATGAAGATCTGCCCGTTCTTTATAGCGCGGCCGACATGTTTGTTTACCCGTCACTCTATGAGGGATTTGGCCTACCAGTTGTTGAGGCTATGGCCTGTGGAGCCCCGGTTATAACTTCAAATAACTCTTCGCTTCGCGAGATTGCCAAGGGTGCGGCGTTGTTGATCGACCCAATAGATGAGACGGCAATAGCCAATGCCATCCTGGACATTATAAATGATCGAGAACTCGCCAACGATTTGAGGGCCAAGAGTATTATTAGATCCTCCGAGTTTTCCTGGTTAGAGGCGGCCAGAAAAACCCTTGCTGTGTACGAAGCATGCATCAGATAGTATCGTGATTGTTTTACAGTGACTCGTATGCAATCCCTGTTCGATTATGGCGAATACTCCTTAGGCGCGGCCGTCTTCGTTTTTTGCGGCTGATAGTTCTTATGTCGGGCTGCTGAGCTGGTGATTTAGGTTTTGGCTGGGGTAAAATGCCTACTAACCGCGGAACTTTGGAATTTCTTCGGACAACAATGGGCAACTAACCTTTATACATCCGATAGTTGAGCTTGAGTGGTATAAGGTGCCACTTATACCTTTTGTTTACTGGGCCTTAACCAATTCAAGATTCACGATCATAAAAGACATAACGCGAGGGTCGGTATCGGTTACGCGAACGGGTTCCCCATCGGCGACAAATTCGATCAAGAGCTTATCGTAATTAACATCTATGGGCTCGGATATATACTCCTGCCATCCGTCCCCCATCTTGAACTCCGCTATCTTCTCATCCGCGACTTTGACCTTCAAAGTCTTACCGGGCGCCGCTGGGTTGACGGTAAATTTTAATATGGCTTTTTTCTCGTCGGTGTCGTTTACCAAAACCTTATACTCAAAGACAAGGGATTTTGAAGTCCAGTACCACCAGTTGGTCCCGTCTGTTTCGCGGTTATACCCACCGCTAACTGTGGCTAGGTAGAACATATCCCGCACGTCGCTCGCCCTTCTTAAGGCAATCCTTCCCGCACCTACGCCTTGATACCCTTCATGTGGCTCTGTAAACTCGATTACCCAGTCTGCCGTCTTAAAGGGCATTGTTCGATGTTCGGGCGGCAAATGCCCCGTAATATAACCATCATCCGTGTAGTCGCTTGCCAGCTTTCTGTCGAGCAATATATAGGCGACCATCTGGCGCAGTTTGTGGTGGCTGGGACCTAAATTCAGATATATCACCTCATCCGGGTCTATATCTTTTACTGCTTCCCTTAAGTGCAAAAAGGCGGTAAACGGCGCGCGATTATAACCCGTCTCATTTAGAAAATCCTGTGTGATATGTTTAGACACGATAAGCAAGTTTACGACAGCGCAATACATAGCTAAGAAGCCAAGAAAAATCGGCAAAAGCTTGGTGCGATACTTTTTGCTGTAAAATGCGATAGATGATCCCAGCAGAATAATAGAAAAAGGACTCGCCCACTTCGCAATCTTAAATTGCAAGAAAGAGTGGCCGACTTCGTTTGCGGTTATCGGCGCGGAAACGTATCTGAAATATAAAAATGCAAGAAAATACACGAATAGGATGGAGACATGAACGAGAAGGGGATTTGATAGCTTCTTCTTAAACGTCAGGAAGATGAAATATAAAATCGCCGAAAAGAGGGCGGCAAAGACCACGGGCGTAACGTATTTTCCGAATATCCAAAAGCCGAATGCTGTTTTAAAGCCTGATGAGAAGGCCAAGAACTCGAAAGGATTCCATAAAATCGGCCAGCCAATCTCGCCCTTGCCCGACCCTATTCCAAAAAGAATTTTTACAATGTTATTAAGGACCCTGACTGATTCAAAGTTAACGAACAGCGCGGCTTGAAAGATAACGAACACGCTGGATAGTAGCAGCTTTTTGATATTAGAAGGGTCGAAAATTATTTTCAAGAACAAAAACCCAAGCAGTGCTACAATGATAAAGGGCAACATATCGTTGTAGCAAAATACTACTATTGCAAAAAGAAGGGATATGGGTATCGCGCCAATAAACAGCTTTCCGAGTTGCTTGACTCTAGGGCTTTCATTAATGAAAGCCGCAAATAATGTCGTGCTTCCTGCCGCAAAGGCAAGGCCGAAAGTTTGTGGGAAAAACGCGTTCGTTGCGCCAAAATGCCAACCGGTAAACATCGTTGCCGCCGCCAAGGCGGTAAGAAGCGCGATTTTTCTGCTGCCCCTCATGATAAAATTAACCGCCCCGCCGATCGCTAAAGAACCTGCGATAAACGGAACGGCTATAACGGCCGGGTAGGCAAGATAAGACCAATCCAGCCCAAAAATAGCCTGCACCCAGCCCAGGAAAAAAGACCCGCCCATGCGGGATCCCGCCCCTTGGTATAAAACGACCTGGGATAAGGCTGGGTAATATCCCGAAGCGGTAACGACCTCTGAGAAGGCGTGCTTTTGCAACCACTGACTGTGAACGAGATAAGTGAATATATCGTTGAAAGAGTTATATCCGTCAAAGCGGATAAGTGGCGCAAAAATTGTCGTGGATGCTATTAAAGAGAATGAGAACAACAGCAAGTACTGGGCCGGGGGGGTCTGTCTTATATCTTTACGTAAAAAGAAAAGAGAAATCGCGACTACAAGCAGTAATTCGACTAAAACAATCAATTGACTAAATGGGGCGACCCAACCATGGATTGTGGCAACGAGTATGAATATAGCAAGCCCAAACAGCGGGCTAAAGTATAATTTCCCGAACGGTCGGAGTCGATAAGGCAGCAACTTGGCTATACTAAGCCCAACTATCGTCGCCATAAGAAGCATCGTAAGCATTATTGATAGCGAAATTATGAAAAGCACTTGGACCCTCCGTATTTAATAACGTCTGATGCGAATTAAAACACCAAGCATCTTAATGACCCGTCAGCTAAATATGGACAGTCTGCTTGGGATGCTTTAGAACAAAACCACATAGCCTCGAGTTGCCTAGAGCTGACGTAGCCAAGATAAGAAGGCAGCCTGTTGCTATTATAGAACATTTCTGTGCAGTCGGTAACCACTCAGAGAAATGTTTTGAAAAAACTCTTTTTTTAACGCCGCATAATGCCGTACAAACACTAAAGCCGGGAAAAATTGGGGGCATGGGAATCTATCCCCGCAACCTTCTTAAGGAGCTTTTGACATTTAAGAGGCGTCTTTATATAATTATTCTGACTGTGCTATATGGGATAATCACGAGAGGTATCCGGGGTAACTTCAGGTTTTTTTGATGCTTTTGCAAAACATGAAATCTGCTGCGGTAGTAATGGTAATACTTCGAAAGAATCCTCTAAAGCATTTATCACATTGTGAGCCGACTTTGGTACTTGTCCGATTAATGCGGTGTGACTTGTAGCGCTATAGCATAGTGTGCCTTTTAATATCTTGAACGGACAAGAGTGAAGGAAGAACAAGATGATTATTTCAAGAACACCTCACAGAATTTCTTTTTTTGGAGGCGGGACTGATTACCCGTCATGGTATCTGGAAAACGGAGGCAAGGTTTTAGGGGTAGCTATCGATAAGTATTCTTATATAACCTGCAGAGAACTCCCCCCTTTTTTTAAACACAAACACAGAATAGCTTATTCAAAAGTGGAGATGGTGTGCGGCGTAGATGAAATTCAGCACCCATCTGTAAGGGAAACATTGAGATATCTAAACATAGATCAAGGGTTGGAGATTCACCACGATGGTGATATCCCTGCCCGTTCAGGCATGGGGTCAAGTTCAGCCTTTACCGTGGGGCTTTTAAAAACGTTATATGCGCTTAAGGGCAAGATTATTACAAAACAGGACCTTTATAAAGAGGCAATACATATTGAGCAGAATCAAATTAACGAGAACGTGGGCTCTCAAGATCAGGTGTGGGCCGCGTATGGAGGGCTTAACACCATTGAATTCCTGCAAAACGGCGAGATTATTGTTGAACCGATAATAATGAAGGAAAGGTTTTTGAGAAGCTTTGAGAGTAAACTCATGCTCTTTTTCACAGGTATAGCGAGATATGCTTCAGAGATAGCAGAGGAACAGATACGAAATACATCTAAAAACAGAGACGAATTGGTTAAGATGAGAGAACTTGTTGACGAGGCCTATAAAATACTCATCACTGGCAACGGTGATTTCATCGAATTTGGCAAACTTTTAAATGAAACATGGAGGTTGAAAAGGAAGCTATCAAATAGAATTAGTAATAACGAGATTGATAGTATGTATGAGATCGCTATCAAGAACGGTGCGGTTGGCGGCAAGCTACTAGGTGCCGGCGGTGGAGGTTTTATGCTATTCTATGTAGAGCCAGAGAATCACAGCAGGGTTAAAGAGGCGTTAAAAGATCACCTGCATATTCCTTTTAATTTTGACTTTACGGGTTCGGAAATTATTGTATACAGGCCAAGCTATCAAGCTAATGGGGAGAGAAGATGAGTTTTGAGCTTGCAAGCTCAACATGGGCTGAGGAAGAGAAAAACGCGATACTCGAAGTAATCAACAGCGATAAATACACGATGGGGAGAAATGTAAAAGATTTTGAAGAGAAGTTTGCAAGCTTTTTCGGAATGAAGCATGCCGTTATGGCAAACTCAGGCTCTTCGGCTAACCTGATTGCGGTTGGCTCTTTGTTTTATAGGAAGGATAAGCCTCTCAAGAGGGGAGATGAAGTAATAGTACCGTGCATTGCATGGTCGACAACTTATCATCCCTTACACCAGTACGGTTTAAGGCTAAAATTCGTTGACATTGATTTACATACGCTGAACTACGATGTAAATGAACTCAAGAAAGCCATAACTAAAGATACCAAAATGATAGTCGCGGTCAGTATTCTAGGTAATCCCTGCCAGTTCGATGAGATAACGAGCCTCTGCGAAGAGAATAATATTATCCTTTTTGAAGATAATTGCGAGTCGATGGGTGCGGAGTTGAATGGTAGGCATACCGGGACGTTTGGGCTTGTAAATACCTTTAGCACATTCTTCTCGCACCACATCTCAACGATGGAGGGGGGGCTCGTCTTAACTAACGACAAAGAAATCTACAATATTTTAAAAGCGCTTCGAAATCACGGTTGGACGAGAGACCAGGATGAGGATAGTCCGATTTTTGAGAGAAGGGATGATGATTTTTTTGAGGCTTACAGGTTTATTCTGCCGGGATACAATTTAAGACCTACTGAAATTCAAGGTGCGATAGGAATAAGGCAGTTAGATAAGTTAAAGGGTTTTCTAGAGATCAGAAGGCGGAATGCTGAGCATTTTGTAGATCTTTTCAAGGATGACGCGAGATTTATAATTCAAAAGGAGATTGGAAAAGGTTCGTGGTTTAGCTTTACGATGATTGTAAATCCTGAGTCGAACATCGTGAGGGATAAAGTTCTTCAAAAGCTAAAGGATGCAAATATTGAATACAGGATAATAACGGGCGGAAATATATTAAGGCATGATGTCATTGAATACTATGACTACACAGTTACGAAATCGACGAATGCCGATACGGCTCATTACAATGGGTTTTTTATCGGAAATCACCCCCACGATGTAAGGGATAAAATAGATTATTTATATGAAACGCTAAAAGACCTATAAGGAAAGAGTGATCAGGTGAGCTATAAAATATTGGTTACTGGTGGTGCTGGTTATTTGGGTTCGACGCTTGTTCCCAGACTGTTGGAGTTGGGGCACAGGGTAACTGTGCTGGATAATTTTATGTTTAAACAGAATTCCCTGCTTGATAGTTGCGCTTCCGAGAATTTTGATGTTGTCCGGGGTGATGCGAGGGACGAGGGTACTTTAAAACCGCTCTTGAAAGATGTGGATTACATCATTCCCCTGGCGGCGTTAGTGGGCGCACCGCTATGCAATAGGGATAAGTCGGGTACCGTAAGTACTAACAGGGATGCGGTAATCTCTGTCGCTAAGCTTGCCTCAAAAGAACAGAGGATTGTTTATCCATGCACAAATAGCGGATATGGCGTTGGGCAAAAAGGCATCTATTGCACGGAGGAAACACCTTTAAACCCGATATCCTCTTATGGAAAAACAAAGGTGGAGGCAGAGAGTTTTCTACTTGATAGGGGCGACGCCATAAGTCTGAGGCTTGCTACGGTTTTTGGCATGTCTCCGAGGATGAGGCTTGATCTGTTAGTTAATGATTTTACCTACAGGGCTGTTAAAGATCGTTTTATAGTTGTTTTTGAAGGCCATTTCAAGAGGAATTACATCCACGTTCGTGATGTTGCCAGAGCCTTCATTCATGTGATCGATAACTTTGAGGCGATGAAGAATGAGTCATACAATGTGGGGTTATCCGATGCCAATCTCTCGAAACTCGAGCTTTGTTCCAAGATAAAGGAGCAGGTTCCCGATTTTACGATTATGGAAGCCCCGATAGGTGAGGACCCCGATAAGAGGGATTATATCGTCTCAAACGAGAAGATTGAAAGCACGGGTTTCAAGCCCACACACTCCCTGGAGATGGGGATAAAGGAACTTATCAAAGGTTACGCGATAATTACAAATAGCAGTTACAGCAATGTTTAAAGATTCAAGGATTTATGTTGCGGGACATACCGGTCTTTTGGGTTCGGCGCTGGTAACAAAATTAAAATCCGCCGGTTATCAGAACATACTCACGAGGACCCACAGTGAGCTTGATCTTACAAATCAGGGGGCAGTAGCCGACTTTTTTCAGAGAGAACGACCCGAGTACGTTTTTCTTGCCGCTGGACTAACCGGGGGCATTGTAGCTAATAAAACCTATCCAGCAGATTTTTTGCATGTCAACATCGCAACTCAGGATAATGTTTTTCAGGCGGCACAGGAAAACGAGGTAAAACATCTTATCTTTTACGGTTCGTCGTGCGTGTATCCGAAAAACTGCCCGCAGCCTATAAAAGAAGAATATTTGCTAACCGGCGCGATCGAGGAGACTAGCGAAGCTTACGCGGCGGCAAAGATTGCGGGTATAATTGCCTGCAAGGGATACAACAGCCAGTATAAGACGAATAGGTTTATTGCGCTGGTTCCGAATTCCATGTACGGGCCTAACGACAATTATGATTTAGAGAACTCCCACGTTATGGCCGCACTTATCCGAAAGCTCCATGAAGCAAAGATGGAAGGAAGAGATAAAGTAACCCTTTGGGGAAGCGGGAGCCCGAGAAGGGAGTTTATATTCAGTGAAGACGTTGTTGGCGCCTCCGTTTTCGTTATGGAAAATGCTGAAAAATTTCAAAATAACCATTATAATTTAGGGACTGGCGCTGATCACTCAATAAAGGAACTTGCCGAGATTATATCAAGAATTGTGGGCTTTAAAGGTGAAATCTTATGGGATTTAAGCAAGCCGGATGGAACGCCGAGAAAGCTTTTAGATAGCTCAAAATTTTTAAGTCTAGGGTGGAGACCAGCTACTGCCATAGAAGATGGTATTAAAATAACGTACGAATGGTACTTAAATAATAATCGGATAGAATGAGGAACATGCTATGCCAGCGCAAAAATCTGAAGAGCTAATTAGCTTTCTGAAAGAGAAGGCTACATGGGTAAGAAAGGAAACTCTAAATATACATAGAATAGCTCAGGAAACCAGAGTTGCCTCTTCACTATCGCCTGTAGAGATATTTGTTGTTTTATATTACGGCAAGATCATCAATCATGATCCCCGGGACATCCTCTGGGAAAATAGGGATAGGTTTATAATTAGCAAGGGCCACGGTTCAATCTCATTTTACCCGATATTAGCCGATTTGGGCTATTTTGACAAACAAGAATTAAGCAGGGTATGCAAAGAAGGTTCAATCTTAGGAGGAATCCCCGACCCCATAATACCTGGATATGAAAGCATAAACGGTTCTTTAGGTCACGGATTGGGGGTTGCATGTGGTGTAACCCTGGCTTTGAAAAGTAAGAACGGAAATGAAAAAGTATTCGTACTGCTAGGTGATGGTGAGCTGTACGAAGGTTCTGTATGGGAAGCTGTCATGTTTGCGGGCGAGCATAAGTTAGATAATTTGATAGCGATAATCGATAGTAATAAAGCGTGCATGCTTGACCTTTGCGCTAATATCATAGACCTCGAACCGCTTGATGAGAAATTCGAGGTATACGGGTGGAAAGTTAAAAGGGTCGATGGCCATGATATCGGGTGCCTATATGATGCGTTAATAGAGCTGAAAGAGGATAAAAGCAACAAGCCAAAACTATTGATCGCAGATACGATAAAAGGAAAATGCGTTCCAAGCTTAGAGAAAGACCCCTTGAGCCATATTAGGAGCTTAAGGGAAGAAGAGATCGATTTGATAATTGCGGGGTTGAAATGATAATAGAGACGAGAGTTGAAACAAAAACCATGAGGGATGCGCTCATAGAAAAAATTTATGAGCGCATGCATGAAGATAGTAGCCTATTCTTTCTATCCGCAGACTTTGGGTCTCCTAAGCTGGATAAACTAAAAGAGGATTTTAAAGACAGGTTTATAAATGTTGGGATAGCTGAGCAAAACCTCATCAATGTAGCGACTGGGCTTGCGCTAGAAGGTTATAACGTATACGCTTACGCGATTGCGCCATTTTTGACGATGAGGGCTTACGAACAGATAAGGAACAACCTCTCGCTGCTATCACAGGTAAAGACAGTCAACGTAAACCTGGTGGGGGTTGGCGCGGGACTAAGTTATGATGTATCTGGTCCGACGCATCATTGTTTAGAAGATATTACTATAATGAGGACATTGCCAAACGTTACCGTATTCTCCCCTAGCGACTGGGTGCTTGCTGAAAAGTTTTTGGACTATTCGATAGATGTTAAAAAACCCAAGTATATGAGGTTTGACAGTAAACCATTGCCGCGAATCTATCCGAATACAGCAAACATCGATTTTCAGAAAGGATTTTGTGAATTAGCAGAAGGGGAGGGATGCTGCTTAGTTTCAACCGGTTTTATGACGCATACCGCGGTAAAAGCAGCGGATAAATTACTGAACGATGGTATAAAAATCGGGCTTATCGATATGTTCATGCTGAAGCCTTTTGATAAAGATTCATTTTTTGAATCTTTAAACAGATACGAGGCTGTAATAACTCTTGAAGAAGCTTTCATAAACACAGGGGGGCTGGATAGCCTCGTCTCTACCATACTAGAAAACAAAAACCCTAAGATCGGGCTTAGAAGAATGGGATTTGGGGACGAATATGTTTTTGAAATGGGCGGTAGGGAGCATTTACATAAATTAAACAATTTGGATGAGGGAAGTATCGCAAAGGCTATCAGAGAAGTGTTAAAGTGAGCTTGATGAGTCGGACAGTAGATTTAGTATTAATTAATCCCGGGGACAGGAAGCAAGTCTATCAGGACTTAGGAAGGGATTATTCCGCAATCGAACCCCCATTCTGGGTGGCAGTGCTAGCCGCTTATCTTAGGAACAGTGGATTGAATGTGTCAATAATTGATGCAAACGCTGAAAATATTTCTCCAGGTGAGACCGCAACAAGGGTTAATGAATTAAACCCAATACTATCCGCCGTGATAGTTTATGGTTCCCAACCCTCCGCATCAACACAGAACATGACGATTGCGGGAAAGATATGTAAGGCTATAGAGGAAAACACGTCTTCAAAAGTGGCCATTGGGGGGCTTCATCCCTCGGCATTGCCTCAACAAACACTCCAAGAGGAAAAGGTTGATTTTGTAATAGAGGGTGAGGGGTTTTATACTCTCACAGGCTTAACGCAGGCCTTAAAATCAGGAAAGAAGGAATACTCGCATATACCAGGGCTTTGGTATTACGAGGATGGCGCCATTAAAAATAACCCGAGAGCCCCGCTTGTTAAAGATCTGGATAAAATGCTTTCTGTTGCCGCATGGGATTTGCTTCCAATGCAAAAGTATAGAGCGCATAACTGGCACTGTTTTGATGATTTAGAGAATAGAATGCCTTATGGTGCCGTATATACAAGTCTCGGTTGCCCTTATTCTTGTGTCTTTTGCTGCATAAATGCACCTTTTGGAAAGCCTGGCATAAGGTATAGGAGTCCCGAATTAGTTGTAAAAGAAATCGAATTGCTAGTGAGCGAACACGGGATAAGGAATGTTAAGATTGTTGATGAGTTGTTCGTTCTAAGTGATAAGCATTACATGACAATCGTTGATTTGATAATAAGAAGGGGTCTCGATTTAAATATCTGGGCATATGCGAGGGTGGATACCGTAAAAGAGGATAATTTGAGGCGCATGAAAGAAGCTGGGATTAACTGGCTTGCGCTAGGGGTCGAATCGGCTAATCCTGATGTAAGAGATGGCGCCGAAAAAAGAATGAGAGTAAATGATGTAAAGAGCGTGGTACGGGCTATCCATGATGCCGGTATTCGAGTGATAGGGAATTATATCTTTGGCTTGCCGGATGATAACCTAGAAACAATGCAAGAGACATTCGATATGGCCACAGAGTTGAATTGTGAATTCGCAAACTTTTACTGCGCCATGGCCTATCCGGGGTCGAAATTATACGCCATCGCGGTTAAAGAAGGATGGGTGCTCCCAGAAAAGTGGCACGGATTTTCGCAACATTCGTATGATATGCTCCCCTTGCCAACGAAGCATATCAGCGCAGCGGAAGTGCTGGCATTCAGGGATGATGCGTTTCACCGGTATTACGAAAATGCGGGTTACTTAAATATGATCGAGGAAAAGTTCGGAAAAAACGTTAAGGGGCATATACAAGAGCTAACGAAGACTAGGTTGAAAAGAAAGATACTAGAAGGCTGATTTTAACTTGCTCTACATCTCAACGTCTTCAATCCAAACGAACAATATTTTCGAAGCGATACGCCAATTATTAGGAATAACGCGGAATATTGAACTATCCGGCGGTTGCCTATATGATGATAAGCTTCTTCAGAAACTGATAAAGGTTAAGCAGCAAGAGGGTATCAATTTTTTAGTACACGGTTATTTCCCGCCTCCACCAGAGCACTTCATTTTGAATTTTGCCGATACAAGCAAAAAAACGAGGGTGTTTTTAACAGAGACAATGAGGTATGTCAAGTCGTTGGGTATCGGTTATTACTCCATCCATGCGGGGTTTAAGAGAACGTTCGACTTCGAGAACGAGCTTCTTTTTGAATCCGGTGATAAAAAAGTTTTTCTTCTAGAAAACATAGAAAGCAATATCGAGTGGTTTGTAAGAGAGTTTTCGGACACAAAGATAGCAGTCGAAAACCTGTACCCGAACAACAGAAACAAAGAATGCTGTTTTATGATGCATGTGGACAAAATTGTCCTGATGATGGAGAGATTTTCTCAGATGTACTTATTACTAGATCTGGGGCACTTGAAGGTCTCATCAAGGCTCTTGGGCTTTGACTACCTGGAGGCGGCAGGGCTTTTGTTTGAAAAGTATAGCGATAGAATTGTAGAAATTCACCTCTCCGAAAATGATGCTATTAACGATAGCCATTTCCCAATCTACTCGGATAGTGCTCAATACGCTATCATAAAAAGATATGCTGAGCTGATTAAACGAAATAAAATCAACGTTACGATAGAAGCAAGGAATTACTCATCAGTTCAAGAACTCTTAGATAGTTATTTGCTGGTACATGATGTGTTAACCAAAAACTCACCTTCCACGGAACACAAGTCCAAGTCCACCCGCTAAAAGACAACCTGAATAGCTTCTTTTAATAGGTCTATCTGGCGGAATCGTGTTCGCTTAAGTCTTAAAGTCCTGTTTGACAGGGAGTAGGTTGTTATCTAAAATGAGCGATGTGAGGGGGATTCTAATTTTAGCCATAACGATACCATTTGTAGATTCTTAAAGTCATGCGGTCTATTGGGAATTCCTCCGAAATTTCAATGGAAAGGGTCTTTTTGTGAATAAAGAAATAAAGGTATTGTCTGTCGTGCTTTCATTTTATAATGAGGAAAACGTTATCGAGGAACTCGTCAATAGGCTTGAAAATGTGTTTAAGAAAGATTTGAAAGGGGTCGTTAGTGACCACGAACTTATCTTAGTGAACGATGCGTCGACCGATAAGTCGAAAGAAATCTTGATAAGATTATCAAAAAACAACAAAAGTATAAAGATAGTCAACATGTCGCGAAACTTCGGCGTCTCTCCCTGCGTCCTTGCTGGAATGGCGTTTTCTTCTGGCGATGCTGTTGTTTATATGGATGCCGATTTACAGGACCCGCCTGAGGTTATTCCGGAAATGGTAAAGGTCTGGTTAAACGGTGATGCAGATATAGTTGATACTAGAAGGGTATCTAGAGCAGGCGAATCAAAGATTAAGTTACTAATTACTAAAATCGGTTACCTGACTCTAAATAAGGTTTCTAGCGTCAATATAGAGCCGGAAGTCGGGGATTTCAAGTTACTTTCAAGAAGGGCTGTGAACGAATTAATAAAGCTAAAAGAAAAGAAGCCGTTTACGCGGGGATTAGTCAGATGGATTGGGTTCAAGCAAGAAACTATCTACTACAATAGGGACGCTCGTTATGCTGGGGAGACTAAGTTTAAAGTATATGGGCGGAAAGTGATTAGCAATTTCTTAGACTCTGCTCTAATTTCATTCTCAAGCATACCTTTGAAAGTTTCTTTATTTATCGGCTTTTTAGTATCAGCTGGCGCCTTTTGTTTTTTGATTGTGATATTCATTATGAAGTTCCTCCAACTTTCTTTGCCGGGTTGGTCGGCCATAATGGCAACTATACTCATGCTTGGCGGCATTCAATTGCTCACAATTGGAATGCTCGGGCTATATATAAACTCTATATTCCTCGAAACAAAGGGAAGACCGAACTATATTGTTGAAAGTACCCATGGCTTTAATGAATAACCGGATCAACTGGAGATCAATACTTAAATTATCGCTCATAATCATAATTATGGTTTGCATAGTCACCCTTTTTTTTCTGAGGTCGAACGGATACATTTCGACCGAAAATATAGTGCATGCTATCAAAAGCAACGCCAGTATGGCCCCGTATATCATGCTGTTTTTATACCTTGTCTCGCCAGGTATTTTCCTACCCACTTTTTATCTGGCATTACTTGCAGGAATGTTGTGGGGCCCTTTCTGGGGGGTGGTTGTTGATGTGAGCGGTGCTACTGTCGGTTCAACGATAGCTTTTTTAATTTCAAGATATACCGCCGGTGATTTTATTAAGGCTAAAGTAAAGAATGAAAAGTTTAACCTATATTTAAAAAAAGAGGTTAACAAAGGTTGGAGGTTAAATGCATTTCTACGCTTGAACCCGATATTTCCATCTTCACTTATAGGTTATTTTTTTGGGGTAACTTCAATTGGGCTGGCTGAGTTTTCCATCTCAACCTTTGTCTTTCTTATTCCTGCCTCCATTGTTTTCGTTTCTCTGGGGAGTTCATTTACGGAGTATTTTATAAATAATAGCGTAGAAGGCGTATTGATAAAGATCTCTATGTTCGCGGTATCGATAGCGTTCTGGTTATTCCTGCGAAACCTTAGTATGAAGAGAAATAAAGAATAGTTAAATTTTGCAGTTCATGGGATTGCTATCTACTTGTAAATGATGTTTTGCCTAGTCTATAGCCGTACACGGTTTTATAACCCACGCAGTTGCCCATACCACTCAATCGTTTCCTTTAAACCCTTCTCAAAGTCTGTCTTTGCCTTAAAGCCAAACTCCCTCTCGGCCCTTGTCGTATCGAGACACCTTCTGGGCTGCCCATCAGGCTTGGTGGCATCCCACATAACCCTGCCACTAAAGCTCGTAAGCTCAACGATTAGCTCTACCAGGTCTTTAATTGATATTTCAAAGCCGGCCCCGAGGTTTACCGGATTGCTTTTATTGAAGTGCTCAGCCGCTAGAAGGATACCCTCAGCACAATCTTCCACATAGAGGAACTCGCGGGTTGCCGAGCCTGTGCCCCAGACGATGATTTCATCATCGTCGTTTTCGATCGCATCGATGCATTTTTTAATGAGTGCGGGGATAACATGCGAGTAATTGGGATCAAAATTATCCCTCGGCCCATAAAGGTTGACTGGAAGGAGAAAGATTGAATTAAAACCGTATTGGTCCCGATACGCCTGAGATTGTACGAGAAGCATTTTTTTTGCCAGACCATAAGGGGCATTTGTCTCCTCGGGATACCCGTTCCAAAGGTCTTTCTCTTTGAAGGGGATTGGCGTGAATTTTGGGTATGAGCAAATGGTGCCAAGGGCAACGAATTTTTCTATGCCGAACAGGCGTCCCTGCTCCATCAGCTGGACACCCATCATCAGGTTATCGTAGAAGAATTTGCCCGGATTTACCCTATTGGCACCAATCCCGCCGACCACAGCGGCCAGGTGGATGACTATATCGGGCTTAACATCGGCATAAAGTTGCTTCACAGCCTGGTTGTCAACCAGGTCATAATCTTTACTTCTAGGCACGAATATTTCAGCACAATTTCGTTTCTTCAGTTTATCGACCACATACGAACCCAGAAACCCTGCGCCGCCTGTTATAATTACTTTCTTATCGTCCCAGAATCCCAATTAAACGACCCCCTTAACCGCTATTCGTTGTCCTAGCATTTATTAATTATCTTCCGCCAGTAATTAAGCAGGTCCTCCATCATCTTCTCAAATAGTATAGTTGGCTCCCAGCCTGTTGCCGCCCTAAACTTGCTATAATCGCCTAAAAGAATTTCGACGTCAGATGGCCGCATTCTCGATGGGTCTTGCCTTACTTCCACCTTTATGTTGCTCATGCTAAGTAGAAGATCGAGCATCTCCTGGACCGTTCGCGTTACTCCGCTCGCGATAACATAGACATCGCCGGGCGTGCACTTATTGACGGCAAGCCAGTAGCCTCTGACGGTATCGCGCACATCCGCCCAATCGCGCTTAGCCTGAAGGTTTCCCACCTCAATAACCGGCTCTTTCTTACCGGCCTCTATCTCGGCAATTTGCTTGGCGAAATTGCTGGTTACAAAGACGTCGCCGCGCCTCGGGCCTTCGTGGTTAAACGTGCGTGTTCTGATTACTTTTAAGCCATAACTTTGGTGGTACTGATACCCCAGCATATCCTGTGCCACCTTACTTACCGCATAAGGGCTTAGCGGCCGCAGTGGATTGTCTTCATTGATTGGGACTTCATCCGGTAAGACCAGACCATACTCTTCGGATGAGAGCGCGATCTGAATAGTCGGATCAATACCCGCTTCGCGAACCGCTTCGAACACGTTTACCTGCATCGTGATGTTATCGCTGAGCGTTGCTGCAGGAGAGACCCACGAAGTTGGAACATAGCTCTGTGCGGCTAAATGAAAGATAAAATCGGGCTTGACCTTTCGGATAACCCCCAGAACATTTTTATAATCCGTTAGATCACAATCATGCAGCGCAATCTTGTTCTCGATATGAGCAATATTCGCAGGGTTACTGCGCCATCTTTTAGTGCCATGCACCTCGATATCGCCTAAGTCGAGTAGGTAATCGGCAAGATGACTGCCGGCCATACCGGTTATTCCTGTAATAAGCGCTTTTTTATTCAAATTAATTCCCCTTTCGTAATTTAATAAAATGTCGCCAGTAGTCTAAAGTGTCTGCCAGCGTCTTGTCTAGCGGTATCTCGGGCTGCCAACCTGTCAGTTCTCTAAGTTTACCGGCATCGCCAAGGAGGCATGGCGTATCAATGCCTCTAACCAACTTTGGATCGATTCTAACTTCGATTGATGCCTTCGAATGCCGAAGCAGGAGATTTAGAATTTGAGCTATAGATTGCATTTTTCCTGAAGCGACATTATATCTTTGACCGGGTATTCCTTTATTGAGAGTAAGCCAATATGCTTTTACAACATCTCTTACATCCAAGAAATCACGCTTTGCCTGTAAGTTTCCTACACGCATTATTGGTTTCCTTAATCCGGCCTCTATCTCGGCAATTTGCTTGGCGAAACTAGGCACTACGAAATTACCATGCTGCCGTGGACCTGTGTGATTAAACGGGCGCGCAAAAACCACAGGTATATTATATGCTGCGTAGAATTGATAACCCAAAAACTCTTGCCCCAATTTACTTACTGAATATGGATTATTTGGGCGAAGGTCACTTTTTTCCGATAAAGGCAGCTCGTCCTCAGACGCGCTTCCGTACACCTCGCCCGAGCTGATTATGAGCACTTTTGCCTTTGGCGATATGCTCTTTAACGCATCCAATAGGTTTAGTTGGCCAATTATATTATTGGTGATAACATATTCGGCGTTCTCTAATGTATCAGCAATCGAGGCGATACCCGCTAAATGAAATACCAGATCAGGCTTGGCGATCTCAACGAGTCGCTTTGCTGCATCGCTTTTCGTTAAATCGCAACCTATGACTGTTACATTAGAATTGGTGTTTAGCTGATCAAAGTATTCAGGGGTGGCTCCAAAGGCGCTTCCATATATTTCGACGTTTGGGATTGCGTGTAAACATTCAATTAAATGACCACCGACAAAGCCGGTGATACCGGTTACTAGTATCCTCATAGAACCCCTTAAAACATAAGTTAATTGATGTAAGCTTGATTATATCATAGAATTAATTAGCTATTGTAGGTAGCTGCATTTGAAATGTAGATACCATTTGCGAAGAGAGGAAAACATGTGGTCAATATCTCCTTAAGGGGTAAGAATCTTGAGAATCGCAATTGATGCAAGCCCGGCGATTCCGCCAAGAACCGGTATCGGCTGTTATGCGTATCAGTTAATTCGACATCTTGCCGGCATCATAAACCAAACCGACGATGAGCTTTTGCTTTTCTATAACTATTTTAGACATGGCAAGGCGCTTCCGGCTGAATTAAATGAGCTAGGTCGCGTTAGGGTTAGTCGCATACCTTGTAGGGTGCAGAGAATGCTGCATAATAGTATTGGTATCCCAATAGAGCCCTTCATCGGCAAAGCAGACGTATTCCATTCATTGAATTATATGGTACCGCCCACACTTTTTGCCAAGCAAGTCGTATCGATTCACGACTTGACATTTGTCTTCTACCCGGAAACTATGCCGGCTGGAGACGCGGCATACTTTAACAAGTTCGTGCCGGTTGCGGCTCGCAGAGCTGATAGGGTCATAACGATCTCGGAAAGCAGCAAGCGTGATTTGGTGACATTGTTAGGGATAGATGAGAGCAAGATTGTGGTCACCCACATGGCTGCGGACTGTAACGTTAAACCGATCGAAGATTCATCTATTTTGGACACCGTCAGGAACACATATGCATTACCGCAAGAATATATTCTCTATGTTGGCACGTTAGAGCCGCGCAAAAACATCCCGTTCCTCATCGACGCGTTTTCCGCACTTAAACAACAGCATCTTATACCACATAAACTGGTGATAGCTGGTAAGAAGGGCTGGCTTTATGGAGAAATCTTTAAGAAAGTGACGGAAATAGGTCTCGAAAATGAGATTGTTTTTACCGGCTTTGTTGAGGATGTTGACCTAGCAGCCCTGCATAGTGCTGCTTCGGTATTCGTTTTTCCGAGCCTTTATGAGGGCTTCGGTATTCCGCCGCTTGAGGCTATGGCATGTGGAACACCAGTGGTTGTTTCAAATACGTCCTCGTCACTTGAAGTTGTGGCAGATGCGGGTATTTTGCTCGAGCCTCATGATGTGGGTGCTTGGGTGGAAGCGATATATGCGGTAGTAACTAAGCCAGAGCTTGCCGCTGGTTTGAAAGGGAAGGGAATAGAGCGTTCAAAGCTTTTCTCATGGGATAAAACCGCGCAGCTTACGTATGACGTGTATCGCAAGGTTTGCGGATGCTAATTGAAGTAGCTCTTTCCTGTGCGCAAAAGATTGCTTTCGTAAAGATAAATAGCAGGGGCGCAGGAAAGCTGTCTTATAAGGAGGCAAATTCTTCTTTGATAGTCGAAACAGGCAGTAATGGCTCAAACCTGTATCTTGCGAACAAGGGTAAGGTGACTTGAAATAATAAAATAAATCAAAAGCGGCGGGAAGGTTGACCGGTTGTTGGTCGATAAAGTAAAGTTGCGTCTTATCGCCATAGTGGTAGATGCAGATCGGGCGAGGCGGTTGAGGCATTTAAGATTAAGGAAGCCTGGTGCGCTGCGTTTGTCTGATAGGCCAATACCTGTGGATGGTTACAGGGTCGGGAAAGATATTTGCTTACAAGTTATGACGAGGTGGCCCTCGGTAAGGCGACTGCGATACAAGCACCGCCTATGCAACGCTATAGCATCTAAGGATTCTTGATTACTGCCTTTAAATGCAGGTAAAATACAATCAATGCGATATAGCATTACGCAAGATGATGTTTGCATCTGGTAAGGAGTTTTATATGGTAACTTCGAAGAATTTGTACGGCGTTATTCTAGCAGGCGGCGCCGGGACAAGGTTCTGGCCCCTGAGTCGAGAGATGAGCCCAAAGCAGTTGCTCAGGGTGTTTGGTGCCGAAAGCTTGATTTGGCAGACTATTAAGCGTCTGCTGCCGCTCATACCGCAAGAACAGGTATATGTGGTCGCCAACAACAAGCTTGTCGAAGAAATAAGAACTCATCTTATCACGGAAAAGGAGCCCTTCAAGAACGTGGGCTATCTTGTCGAGCCCCACGCCAGAAACACGGCGCCTGCGATTGGCCTGGCCGCCGTTCATCTTTTAAACATAAATCCAGACGCCGTAATGGCGGTTCTTCCATCCGATCACCTACTGGGCAATCCCGACGAGTTTTTATCGGTGCTTACAAGTGCCGAAGAACTCGCGAGCGCGGGTTATCTCGTTACGCTGGGTTTGAAACCTAGTCGTCCCGAGACCGGTTTCGGCTATATTAAGCTGGGGGCGAGGCTTCAAGGGCATGGCGAAACCTACCCATCATATGCCGTAGAGCGCTTTGTTGAAAAACCGGACAGAGAAACGGCCGAGCTGTATGTGCGGGCGGGCGATTATTTTTGGAACAGCGGTATGTTCGTTTTTAAGGCGAGCACCGTTTTAGATGAGATCGAGCGGTTAATGCCGGAACTGTACAGTCTTTTGATGCGGTTCAAGGAGCTTTCGCTCAATGAGTGGAATTCAGAAAAAACAAAAGAGCTTTTCTGCGAGGCCGAATCAACATCGATCGACTATGGCGTAATGGAGAAATCCGATAAAGTCGCCGTGGTGCCGGTGGAGCTTGATTGGGTGGACGTCGGGAGCCTGACGGCAATCGGCGATTTCTTGAAGAAAGATGAGCGCGGCAACGCCATTGCGGGCAATGTAATCGACATCGATTCCGAAGACTCGATCGTCTTTGGGGAGAACCGGCTGGTCGCTACCCTCGGGCTGAAAGACACGGTCGTCATCGACACGCACGATGCGACGCTCGTGTGCTCTAAAGACAGGGCGCAGGATGTGCGCAAGGTCGTCGATGTGCTCAAGGCCCGAAATGCCGAGGAGTACTTGGTGCATCGCACGATGTACAGGCCGTGGGGCTGCTATACGCTGTTAGAGCGGGGGCCCGGCTTTAAGATAAAGGTCATCGAAGTCAAACCCGGCGAGCGGCTGAGCTTGCAGATGCATCACCATCGCAGTGAGCACTGGGTGGTAATAGCGGGTACGGCGACGGTAACGCGCGGCGGCGAAGTCTTCAATGTGCATGTCAATGAGAGCACGTTCATACCGCCCTCCACGATGCATCGCCTGGAAAACCCGGGGATGATACCGCTTAAGATAATCGAGGTGCAAAACGGCGAGTATCTCGAAGAGGACGACATCATGCGGACCGAGGATGACTATGCCAGACAGTAGAAAGGTCTTTTCTTTTGAAAATCGTTCAGCAGTTGATAAAATAGGGTAGCTAGAATGACACGTGACGATAAAGTTTTAATCCTAATATTGTCTGGCAAATCTGATGCAAATATTTCTTTTGCCGACTTACGCAGTCTACTAATCAGGCTAGGCTTTTCCGAGCGAATTCGCAGTAGTCATCATATTTTTACTAAAGACGGGGTTGAGGAAATATTAAACTTACAACCTAAAGTCGGTAAGGCTAAGCCTTATCAGGTAAAGCAAGTTCGAAATGTAATCTCAAAATATAGATTGGGTGATTCTGATGGTTAAGTATGAAGTGATTATCTATTGGAGCGATGACGACCAATCGTTTATTGCAGAGGTTCCGGAATTGCCGGGCTGCATGGCTGATGGCGAGACCTATCAGGAAGCACTGGCAAATGTTGAGGTAGTAATCCAGGAATGGCTTGACACCGCAAAAGAACTCGGGCGACCTATTCCTAAACCTAGAGGGCGCTTAATGTTTGCCTAAGTGCCTTTAGTCCGTGATAGAGAGCGCTGTATTCCATAGGAATAGCCGGGGACAGCAGGGAGATAATAACTTGCAGAAAAGAACTTTGGAAGAAACCATGTTTCGCGAATACGACCTGCGGGGCGTATTCGGGCAAGAGCTGACGATAGGTTTTGCAAAGCGTCTCGGCGCTGTCTGTTGCGCATGCCTGCGTGAGCGTCTCGGTAAGGAGAAGTTTGTAACAGCGTGGGCCGGACACGCTTCACGCATTTGAGGTGAAAGTCTCTTACGTACCCGGCAAGCGCCTTTTCTATTTTATGGAGGGGGTTTGATGGGGTTACCGGAAACCTATATAATCAAGATAAAATTTCCGGAAAGGCTCTATTTTTCATGAAAATCGGCATTGATGTGTCTTCAGCTGTCAACCAGACGGCGGGCATTGGGAGATACACTGGTGAGTTGGTTGCGAAGCTTTTGGAAATGGACGGGAGAAACGAGTACGTCCTCCATTCTTTCTTCGGAGACGCGTCGGATTTGGCTGCACGCCTCGGTCTGCCCTTGTCCCGAATATATGTGCATGGTTTTAACGGCAGGGCGCTGCGTTCTTATTTATTAGGCTTAAAGCTTATTGGCCGCACGCCAAACCACCTGATACGGAAGGTAGACCTCTTTCATGTTCCCGATTTTTCCTTTCCGGCGCCAAAGGGAATACCAAGCGTTCTTACTGTGCACGATTTGATATTTCTACGCTACCCGGAATACTTTACATGGGCCAACCGTACATTTATGCGGCAAATAGCAAAGTTTTCGGCGCATAATGCGAGTGCCGTAATAGCCGATTCTTACAGCTCCAAGCAAGACATTATCGAATACCTGTCAATTCCCGAGGACAAGATATCGGTTATCCATCTTGCCGCGGGTAGCCAATATGTGCCTGCCGCTAGGCAACAGATAGATACTGTTTTGGGGGGTCTTGGGATAACCGAACCTTATCTACTATATGTCGGCACTATGGAACCGAGAAAGAATATTGCAACTCTACTTAAGGCATTTAGTTACTGCATTGGAAGTATGCGTGATTTTCCTTATCGCTTAGTAATTGCCGGTAGCAAGGGTTGGTTGTATGACGATATCTTTAAACTGGTAGAGGAATTGAAACTTAACGAAAAGATAATTTTCTTAGGCTTTATTGAAGACAATATTTTACCAGCGCTTTATAGCGGCGCGGAAGCTTTTCTGTACCCATCGATTTATGAAGGTTTTGGCTTGCCCGTACTAGAGGCAATGGCTTGCGGAACGCCTGTTGTATGCTCCGATGTGTCGTCATTGCCGGAAGTTGCGGGTGACGCGGCTTTGCTGTTTGGTCCGCGCGATGTAGAGCAATTGGCCGCGCATATCTTGAGCGTTATTGAGAACAGTCAACTCCGCAGCAGTATGATTGAAAAGGGACTGGTAAACGCAGAGCGATTTTCCTGGGAAAAGACAGCGTCCGATACGTTGCAAGTATATGAGAGGTTGGGTTAGCATTAGATGAGGGTAGTCATATTGGCTGGCGGACTTGGCACTCGCTTGAGAAGTAAGGTTTCAGATTTGCCAAAACCAATGGCTCCGGTTGCCGGCAGGCCATTTTTGGAATGGCAATTGATGGTGTTAAAGGCGCAGGGGTTTTGCGATATCGTGCTTTGCACCGGATATCTTGCGGACAAGGTCGCCTTGTATTTCGGCGATGGTTCGAATTTCGGGCTAAAAATTGACTATTCGGTCGAAAAAGAACCGCTTGGTACTGCTGGGGCGGTATTAAATGCTGCTAAATTTATTGACGGCACGTTCTTGCTGCTAAACGGCGATACTTTTTTCGACCTCGATTGTCGGGGGCTTCTCGATTTCCACGAGGGAAAAGAGGCGGGGCTTAGCTTGTCTTTAGTTATGGTAGACGATGCAGCCCGTTTTGGCTCAGTCGCTATAGATTCAAATAACCGAGTTTTAGGCTTTAGGGAGAAGGGTTCGGATACGCAAGGATTTGGTCATGTAAATGCCGGCATTTATGCAGTTTCGCCCGCCGTGTTAGACTACATTGCACCCGGAAAGCCCGTTTCTTTGGAAAACGATGTAATTCCTACCATAATTACTACAGGTTCGGTTTTTGGCTATGTTTCGGATGGCTACTTTATAGATATCGGGACGCCTGAGAGCTATGAAAAAGCTCAAGAATACTTTGTCCGTTACTTTTAAGTTGCCTAGGTTTTAAGCATCTATCCGAGGCAAGGCTGAGCTTAAGATAGGTTTTACGGTAAGGGACATCGGCCCGCAAGCTTGTCACCATCGGCGGGATTTCACAAGCCGCGGCACAAGGACGCCGATTAGCATCGGTTATTTCAATGAGCTATAATACTTACAAGAGTTTAATGAACTATATGATTGGTCGTTTACTTCGCGTTTGGCCTTAAAGAATTGTAACGTGGCGGGCGGTCGTGTTGGAGCTGTTGCCAGGTAAAGGAGAGACGGATGGATGGCGTTGCCGGCGATATGAAAGTGCAGCTAATGGGCAAAATTCGCGATCAGATTGTCGATAGCATTAGTGTAAAAGAGGCACTGGTCAAAGGTGAAGGGCACCTATCGGTTATCATGGAAATCGCTAAGAAGATCATCGAATGCTATCAAGTAGGCGGTAAAGTTATTTTCATGGGGAATGGTGGCAGTGCGGCCGATTCACAGCACTTGGCCTGCGAATTCGTGAGCAAGTTCCAGATGGAACGTAGAGCTCTGCAATCGATTGCTTTAAGCGTTAATACCTCGATTCTTACTGCAATCGGCAACGATTACGATTTTGACCGGGTCTTTGCCCGTCAGATCGAAGCCTGGGCAAGGCCGGAAGATGTTGTTGTTGGGATAAGTACCAGCGGAAATTCTAGCAACGTGGTAGCGGCGATAGAAAAGGCCAAAGAGATCGGCGCGGTAACTGTTGCTTTTACCGGCGAGGGTGGCGGAAAGCTTGCGCCGATGGTAGATATATGCTTTAAAACCCCTTCTGTTAGCACGCCCCGCATACAGGAAGCCCACATAACCGTCGGCCACATAATCTGCGACATAGTCGAGAAGGCCATTTTTGATGAATCTTTCCTCGGAGGTCTGGGCGAGAGCCATGATGTTTTACCGGGGAGGTCGAGTGAAGAGTAAGGCGGTTTTTATAGATCGCGATGGCACGATAAACGAAGAAGTCGGTCATCTCAGGGAAGTAAGCAGGTTCGAATTCTATCCCGATTCGGCTAGGGCTATTCGAATTCTTAACAAGGCCGCATATAAGGTGGTCGTCGTTACCAATCAGGCCGGTGTAGCGAGAGGCTATTTTAACGAAGAAAGAGTAGAAGAGATACACTCCCACATGAGGTTCGAGCTTGCTAAAGAGGAAGCATGGATAGATGCGATCTATTACTGTGTTCACCACCCCGAATTCGGCGACGAAAACTATGGGCGGGCTTGTTCGTGCCGAAAGCCTGAACCGGGGATGATATTTCAGGCCGCTAGCGATTTAGATATTGATCTTTCCTATTCCTATATGATTGGCGATACGGTGAAGGATATGATTGCGGGCAAGAGGGCCGGGTGTAAAACGATTCTTGTAACTACCGGCCATGGGGCAGAAGAGGTGAGTTGTATACCGAGTGAGTTTGCGCCGAATTTTGTAGCTAAGGATTTGTTTGTTGCGGTAAATTGGCTAATACTTCAAGATCAGATCTAGCTTAACCCGCACGTTCCTTGCTCCTCGCTAGGGCAAAATCGGCTCTTTTTACATCCAAAACACGGCATAGAGTTCGGTCGGTGATTTACTCAAAACATAGATTGGGTGATTCTAATGGTTAAGTATGAAGTGATTATCTATCGGAGCGATGACGACCAATCGTTTCGCAAAAGAACTCGGGCGACCTATTCCTAAACCTAGAGGGCGCTTAATGTTTGCTTAGAAAGATTTATATCGGCGCTAGAAAAAGCGCTAAATTTAGCGGTATGGTCATACTATTTGCCACCGACATTTTGCGGGAAAGAAAGGGCGAGGAGTTTATCGGCGAGGTCAAGTGCTCAAGTTTTTGCGGGCGGATAGCGGGAGTTGCCATGCGTGTAGGAATTGACGCTCGAATGATAGGCTGGAGCGGCATTGGAAGATATACCGATCACCTAATCAAAGGCATTACGGAATTTGGCGAAGGTGTCGAGCCGGTTCTTTTTTGTGACCGCGATAATGCGCATGAAATTCCTGGTAAATCAAATCTTGAGCGGCATTATCTGCGAACCAAAGTATTTTCGTTAAGCGCGCCTCTAAAACTAAGGCGCGAATTCGCGCAATACGGCTTTGATATTCTGCATACTCCTCATTTTGTGTCGCCTTTAGGACGAACGACGTATCCGGTTGTTATAACCATACATGATTTGACCCCGATTATTATTGGGGGCACCATGCCGAGCCTGGTGCGGAAGGCCTACTATTACCTGTACAATTTATTCGCCGCCCGAAACGCGAAGGCCATAATTGTGCCGTCTAATAGCACAAAAAACGATGTTGTAAAAATGCTTGGCGTTGCACAGAGTAAGGTCGAGGTTGTCTATGAGAGCGTTGACGAAATATTCGGCAGAGTCGATAGCGACATCGTTCTTCGCACCAAAGAAAAATTTGATATAAAAGGCGAATTCATTTTTGCGCTCGGCAATCAAAAGCCCAACAAGGGGCTCGAATACTTAATCGACGCGTATTATGAAGTTATCAATAAGCACCAGTTGAGGCATGAACTCGTTCTTACGGGCACGCCGAGTAGTAAATTTAAGGGCGTGGCAGAGCGAATAGGCAAGTATGGGCTTGAACAGAAGGTAAGGTTTATAGGCGGAACAACCGATGATGAGCTGGTTGGCCTCTACAACGGGGCAAGCGTCTTTGTGTTTCCCTCGCTTTACGAGGGCTTTGGCTTGCCGCCGCTTGAGGCCATGGCATGCGGAACCCCGGTTATCGCCTCAAATAGGTCATCGGTGCCGGAGGTGGTGGGTGACGCCGCGGTAATTGTCAATCCGCTCGATGTAGGCGCATTAGCCGATGCTATAGTCGAGGTTGTTACAGATGAAGACAAGAGGTCGAGCCTGGTAGAGAGAGGGCATAGGCGGGTTAATGATTTTTCGCTGGAACAGTTCGCGAGAGAGACCCTCGATGTTTACAAACAAGTCCTAGGGAGATGATAACTTGCAGAAAAGAACTTTGGAAGAGACGATGTTTCGCGAATATGACCTGCGCGGTGTTTTTGGGCGGGAGTTAACGGTTGAGTTTGCGCGGCGCTTAGGCGCTGTTTACTGTGAATATGTGCGCAATAGAACCGGAAAGAGCGAGCTTGTGTTGAGCGTAGGCCGCGATGTGCGGCTCAGTTCGGATGACCTCTCAGCCGCCTTGATAGAGGGCATGACAAGTCAGGGGGCACACGTGTATGACCTTGGGCCGTGCCCGACACCCCTGTTATATTATTCGACTTATCATCTCGAAGTCGACGGCGGCATCATGATTACCGGCAGCCACAACCCCGCGGAATACAACGGTTTCAAGATATGCGTGGGGCACGACACCATCCACGGGCGGGAGATACAGCGTCTGAAAGAGATTTACTACAACGCCGAGCTTCCGACTATCGATCGCGGCAGTGTCGCCGAGTACGAAATCATCCCGCCCTATATTGAATACATCAGACACGCCTTTAGTGACATGGTCGAGCTTCCCCGGATAAAGATAGCCGTCGATGCGGGCAACGGGGCGGCGAGCCTCCTCGCCCCCGAGTTGTTCAGGGCGCTCGGCTGCGAAGTCGTCGAGCTGTATTGTGAGCCCGACGGGCGCTTCCCGAACCACCACCCCGACCCCACAGTCGAAGAAAACCTCCAAGACCTTATCCGTATGGTCGTCGATGAGGGGTGCGATTTCGGCATCGCGTTCGACGGTGACGCGGATAGGCTCGGCGGCGTCGACGAGAAGGGCGACATTCTCTGGGGCGACAAGCTGATGATTTTATTTGCCACCGACATTTTGCGGGAAAGAAAGGGCGAGAAGTTTATCGGCGAGGTCAAGTGCTCTCAGGTGATGTACGACGAGATTGCGCGCCTAGGCGGCGTCCCCATTATGTGGAAGACGGGCCACTCGCTCATCAAGGACAAGATAAAAGAGGAAAAAGCGGCGCTCGCCGGCGAGATGAGCGGACACTTTTTCTTTGCCGATAGGTATTTTGGCTACGACGACGCGCTATACGCCGCGTGTCGCTTGATTTCGATTGTTAAGAGAAAGCGGGCGCAGGATGACGGTTTCACCGGCGTCGGCAGTCTCTTCGAGGGCTTGCCGCAGACTTTTGTTACGCCGGAGCTTCGCGCCGACTGCCCCGAGGACAAGAAGCGCGAGGTCGTCGAGGCGCTCAAGCGTGTGTTCGAGGAGCACCGCGCGAGCGGCGCCGAGCCGCGAATAAAGGACATAATCACGATAGACGGCGTACGGCTGATTTTCGAAGACGGCTGGGGCCTGGTTCGGGCATCCAACACGCAGCCGGTACTGGTGCTGCGCTTCGAGGCAAACAGCGCCGAACGCCGCGACTACTTGAGAACTTTTGTTGAGGGTCAATTGAAGCTGCAATGCTAGTACCACTACACCTTAATTCTTGTGTCATTCTGAGCTTTTCTCTGTCATTCTGAGCGAAGCGAAGAATCTCAATATCATCTCCTCGATAAAGTAAAAAATCTTCATAATACATAAAGGTATATTTGCACAAATATAGAATAAGACAAGCGTATATATGCGCTTGTCTTTTATTTTAGGGCACCATTTCTTCGTTTCAACGCGCACCTACCAAAAGGGGCCTGAAGTGCCGAAAAATCGAGCGCTCACAGCGGCTTGATCGCCTATCCGGCAGGCGGTCGGTTTGGATGAGGAGGGCTCGTGAACAGGCGGTTGCAGGTACTCTTACATTGGCTTTCCGGGCGCAAAAACGGGGTCTCGACAACGGAGATGATTAAATTTTTATTTGGGCGGAGATGTGAGCGGAAAGCAAAACCAAACATATGGCGCGTTGCTGAAGACGGCGATTATGTATTGGTCTATCTGAACGGCCTTGAGCGCCCGCTGTATTACCCGAAAGAATTTGCGATAGGCTCGCTGTACCAGGTGATAGCGGAGTTAAGTTACCCCCAGGATTGGCATTATTACGAGATCGAGCAGACGCGGGTTGCGCCGGGGGACGTCGTTGTCGATTGCGGGGCGGCCGAAGGATTGTTTAGCCTGCTGGCGGCCGACAGGGCCGCTAAAGTCTATGCGATAGAGCCGATGACAAGATTTGTCGAAGCCATGCGGCTGACCTTTTCCGGCTTTGACAATGTGGAGGTATTGCCGATGGCGCTCTCCGACCAAGAAGGAACGGCGCACATATCGGAGCGCGGCATCTCGTCGGCCCTGAACACCTCCGGTGACGGCGCCCCGGTCGAGGTTGCAACGCTGGATACCCTGTTCGTCGAGCGCGGCATCCCCGTCTCTTACATCAAGGCCGATCTGGAGGGTTACGAGTTCTCCATGCTAAAGGGCGCAAGGGAAACCATAAAGAAGCAGTCCCCGAAGATAGCTATTACTACGTACCACGTGGCGGGGCATGCCGAATCGATTGCCGGTTACTTAACGGATATAAATCCCCGGTATCGTATCGAGGTGAAGGGGATAGAGGAACGGGCGGGCGGGCCGGTCATGCTCCACGCCTGGGTTGAGTAGGGGTCTTGGTATCTATCTCACTTCCTAAAACAAAATTTAATTTACTTAAAGGAATATAAGCACAAATGTTGAAATATGCAAGTGCGTAGTTATCGCTTGTTTATTTTATTCCAAGGGAGGTGAAGACCTATGGCCACAGCAAGCGCTACGTCGCGCCATATAACATTTATTGGAGGGGATGATTCTTGAATATCCACAAAAGGGCTATCAATATAGCGATTTTAGTTCTAACGATTGTATTGTTCGGTGGGATGTCGAATACGGCTTATTCCAGCGGATTAAGCGGGTTATCGGAGGCAGGGGGCGGCGGCTGGGCGCATTCGGCGGTCGTTCGGGTCACGGAGCCCGCCGGGATTAAAAGGACCAATGAGCCGGTCGAAGTCGTTCTTGTATCGGATAAGGTAAAACCCCGAGGCGAGGACATTCGCATAACCGGCACCGGCGGCGCCGAGATACCTTGCCAGGTAAGCGTAAGCGACGCCCACATCTACAAGATTTCTTTTTTCGCCCAGGCCGATGCGGGCGGCACCGGCGAATACCGTCTTTACTACGGCAACCCGAGCGCGGGCAAGCCGAATTACGGGGTTCTAAATTCCGTGGTCAACGACTACGGTAAGTTTTGGCAAACAGACGGCGTGTATATCGGGTGGGGCGGAAGAGCCGGTTTCGACATTTCCGGCAAGAACGCCATTACGGACTTGAGGTTTGACGGCAACAATGATAAGAACTTGACCAACGACCCCGATTGCTTAACCGATGAGTCTACGTGGTCGTGGTTTTACGGCTTTTTGGGCTCTGATTCTAACGGAGTAAACCCCGGTGATTTCGGCGCCGCGCAAGCCCGACTCGTCGAAAGCGGTCCGGTATTTTCGGAGATAGCGCTTGGCGCCGCCAGGCTTCGCTATTACAAGGATCAGAAGTGGATTATGGCAAACGGCGCCGTTGACGGCATGCTCTGCTTCAATAGGAATTATCAGTTTATGAAGAACGGCCTCGGTGACGAGGTATCTATAACTAATTTGGGCGTGAGCGATATCGGGCCTTGGTTTACCGGGTACGATAGCGCCGGCGTTAACCCCAAGTACCTGGCATTTAGAAATCCGAACAACGGCGTCGTCTTTGGCGCCATCGCTAAAGATGTCGCGCGGTGGTATGCGGCGGCCAAGTGCTCGGGCGCGTGGGACAGGATAATCTCGTTCGACGATAGCTCGGGTAGGGCTAACGCCAAGATATACTGGTATTCCGATACGTCAAATAGCTATGCGGGTATTGAAAATCTCTCGAAGTCGTTGCTGAGCCCGCTACAAGTCGAACTCATTGCCGACACCGAGCCGCCGGTGACGCGTGTCTCGGTGACACCGCCGGCCCCCGATGGGCAAAACGGCTGGTATGTCACGAGGCCGAAGATCGCTCTCGAGTCTAACGAAGCGGGCAAGACCCACTATCGCTTCGCGGTCGGCCCCTACAATCTCTACGACGCGATTCTTGCGGTGCCCGCCGGCGCGCATGAGTTTTCATATTACTCTGAAGATGCCGCCGGCAACCGGGAGCAGGTGCGCGGCCTTTCCTTGAAGGTCGATTGCGCTAAGCCGGAAGTGACGGCAAGTCTCCGGCCGTTGCGCGCGAACAATCACTACCTGGTAAATGAGCCGATAACCTTCACCTTCGATGTTACCGATACGGTCTCCGGGGTCGGCTCGTTTGCCGGAGGCGTTGCCGGCAAAACCGTTCTCAGCGGCGGGTCGCTGGTTTTCAGTACGCCCGGCGAGCAAACCCTCGATGTGCGCGCGACCGATACGGCCGGCAACAGCGCCTTAAAATCGGTGCCTTTTACCGTCGGCTATGATTTTGGCTGGCTGAGGCCGGTGCGGCGTCCAGGCGACCCGGCGGACAAAACCTATGTCGCAGACGGCTCGTCGCGCATCCCGTTGCGCTTTGCGGCGCGCGACGGGATGAGAAATTTTGCGACCGATAAATCGGTGCGCGTACTCGTCTCGACTGGGGAGAGTTCGGCGGTCTTCGTTTACTCGGGCAAGTCGGCCGACAACGTGGTTCGAATCAATTCCTGTGATAAGAAATACCTGCTCGACATCGACCCGAAAAGCTACCCCTGGCTGGCGCCGGGCGGGCGATATGAGGTGCGCGTGTACTTCGGCGGCGCGTATCAGCGTCTCGGCGTACTTCACGGCCAGACCAGACTCGAGCTTCAATAGGTATGCCTTGCCGGCAGAGGGGGGCGCTAAAAGCGCCCCCCGCACCTGCCTTACACGCGCTAGCCGCAGAGCTTACTGTACAGCCTTGCGCATAAGATGCCGATAAAAATATCTACCGTTAAGCTAGAAAATAAACTATAATAGTCATAAAAATATGACTATTGAGGTTAAAAATGAAAAAAGCAGCTGTATCAAAACTCAAGGCCTCGCTAAGCGAATATTTGAAAAAGGTCAAAGCAGGCGAAGAGATTCTTATTACTGAGCATGGAAAGCCGGTGGCAAAAATGGTGCCGATAGCGCGTGAAGATGCCGTGCCCGAAAGATTACGTGAGCTGGAAAAGCAAGGGCTTATTAAGCTAGGTCATAACAGACTACCTGACGGATTTTGGGATATGCCGAGACCCCTAGACAAAAAAGGCATTGCCTTGAAAGCATTGCTTGAGGAGCGGGAGGAGAGCCGTTGAAGTTTTGGGATGCGTCCGCTATTCTTCCACTTTGCTTCAAGGAGTCACACACTCGAGCGATTGAACAACTAATCGTAGAAGATGAGGCTATGGTTGCCTGGTGGGGCAGCTTGGTCGAGTGCTACTCGGCATTAGAGCGCTTAAGACGGGAAGGTAGTCTAGACTTTCTGTCGGAAGGGCAAGCTAGCCATATTCTTAAAGCGCTGGCCTCGGGATGGACAGAGGTTGAGCCCACCAATGAGGTCAGACAGATTGCTCGGCGATTATTAAGATTGCATCCGCTACGCGCTGCCGACTCCTTACAATTAGCTGCGGCTTTGATTTGGGCAGAAAAAAATCCATTTAATCATGGCTTTGTATGTCTCGACGAAAGGTTGAGAGAAGCTGCTAAGAACGAGGGTTTTTTTATTTACCCGAGCAATGTTTCATAAAGTTCGCGAAAGTCCGCGCACGTTTCGCACGCAATTCTTCTCCATCCTAAAGGTTTTCGAAAAAACCCGCTTCCTATATAATAAAAGCGCGGGTGAAAATCCGCACAAAGAACCTTAGGTATTATAAGCGTTTGAAAAGAATCTTGAGTCTTGGGAGAGAGCCGGGTCGCGCCGGGCAGCGCCGGGCAGCGCCGGGCAGCGCGCTCCGGGCCGGTATCGTATGAAAGTTTTGCAGGTTAACAAACTCTACTATCCCCACATCGGCGGCGTCGAAAACGTCGTCCGTATGTTTGTGGTCGGGCTCAAAGACAAGGTCGATATCGAGGTGCTCGCCGCCAACGAGGCGCCGCGCACCGTTGTCGAATACACCGATGGGGTAAGGGTTACAAAGGTCGCGAGCCTTGGCCGTCTGCGGTCCACGCCGATGGCGCCCGGTTTCATCCCGGCGCTCAAAAAGAGCACGAGCGACATTTATCACCTCCACTTTCCGAACCCGACCGGTGAGCTGGCGTATCTTATCGCCAAACCCAAGGGCAAGCTTGTCGTATCCTACCACAGCGATATAATAAGGCAGAAGACTCTGCTCAAGTTCTACCGGCCGTTTCTGGAGAAGTTTCTCGACCGCGCCGACCGGATAATAGCGAGTTCTCCCAACCTTATCGAGAATTCGCCGTTTTTGCGGCGGGTCGAGGATAAATGCACGGTCATACCGTTTAGCGTGCCGACCGATTGGCTCGCGCTCACACCGCAAGTCCGAGCCAGAGCGGATGAGTTGCGCGCGCGGTACGGCCCGAAGATAGCGTTTTTTCTGGGGCGCCTGATTTATTACAAGGGCGTCGATTATTTAATAAAAGCGTTCAAAGAGGTCGACGCGGTGCTCGTAATAGCGGGTGAAGGGGACTTAGAGCCGGAACTCAAGGCGCTCACCGAAGAGCTGGGCATCGCCCGCAAGGTCGAGTTTGTCGGCCCCTTGCCGCCGGCGGAGCTTGCCGCCTTTTACCACGCATGCGACGTCTTTGTGCTGCCGTCGGTCGAGTCGAGCGAGGCGTACGGGTTGGTCCAGCTCGAGGCGCACGCTTGCGGCAAGCCGGTCATAAGCACGAATCTCCCGACGGGAGTGCCCTTTGTCAATAAAGACGGCGTATCCGGCCTTGTGGTGCCGCCTAAGGACGTTGCCGCGTTAGCCGATGGATTAAACAGGCTTCTCGGGGATGACGAGTTACGCTTGAAGCTGGGCGCTCAAGCTAAAGAGCGGTTCGAGAACGAGTTCGCGATGGATGTCATGATCGAGCGTTTGCTCGACGTTTATAAAGAGGTCTTGCATGGAGAGGTCTTGCGACAACGATAGGCAGCGCGAAAGGCGGCATGAAAGGCGGCATGAAAGGCGGCATAGGAGAAACGCGGCGAAATGAATAGACGCCAATGGGTTCTGTTCTCTATCTTAAACGACATACTCATCATCAACCTCGCCATTATCGGAGCGTTTCTAATCCGTTTCGCAGGGAAACTGCCGTACTTTAATTTCCAGGCGTATACGAGCCTCGCCGTCTTTATCACGATTGTAAGCATCGTCGCGCTATACATCTACGACCTCTACGATGTCGAGACGGCCGGCGACGGCTGGGATATCGTCGCGGGCGTAACCAAAGCGGTGACCCTCGCGCTCGTCCTCAACGTCTTCTTGACCTTCTTCAGCGGGTTTTTCTCGTTCCCGCGTCCGGTATTTATCATCTCGTGGCTGCTCCAGATTATTCTGCTGAGCGGCTGGCGTTTCGCGGCGACTAGGGCGCTGAAGATAAAGTGGCCCACGCAGCGCGTCCTCATAGTCGGCCACGGCGAGCCCGCTTTCGAAGTCGTAAACGAACTCCAATCCCGGTCGGCCTGGGGATATGAGGTAATCGGAACGATATGTCCGGATTCCGGCCATGTCGGGCAAGCGTTCGAGGGCGTCGAGGTTTTAGGGACGCTCGATGACCTGGTGCCGCTGATCCGTTCGCGCGGAGTCGATCGCGTCATTATAACGTCACCCGTCGCCCACCGCGAGATGCTCGAGGAGCTGGCGTACTCGTCGGCGACGGACGTAAAGCTCGAGGTGATACCGGAGCTTTACGAGATCTACATAGGCCGGGTCGACCACACCCTTATAAGCGACATACCGCTCGTACAGCTGACCAGAGAGCCGGCGCCGGACTGGGTCTACGCGCTCAAGCGGCTCTTAGACATTGCCGGGGCGGTCGCCGCGCTCGTCGTCGCCTCGCCGGTAATGCTCGTCGCGGCAATCGCGGTGAAGCTCTCATCGCCCGGGCCGCTCATCTACAAACAGGTTCGCGTAGGCAAGCGCGAGAAACCCTTTGATGTCTACAAGTTTCGCACGATGGTCGAGAATGCCGAGGCCGTGTCCGGGCCGGTGTTCGCGACCGAAGACGACCCCCGGATTACGCCGGTCGGGCGCTTTCTGAGAAGATATCGAATCGACGAGTTCGCGCAGCTCATAAATATTCTAAAAGGCGAGATGAGCTTTGTCGGCCCGCGGCCCGAGCGCCCGTTCTTCGTCGAGCGGTTCAAAGAGGAGATATCGGGCTACGGCGAGCGCTTCAAGGTAAAGCCGGGCGTGACCGGCCTGGCCCAGATAAACGGCAGTTATACGACGAACCCGCGGAACAAGCTCAAGTACGACCTCATCTACATCTATCACCAGTCGTTATTCCTGGATTTGAAGATTGCCCTGGAGACGGTAAAGGTGCTGTTGACGGGGCGCGGCGCGCGGTAGACGCCGGACTAGGCTTCTTCTAGACTGCGATAACGCTTAATGGTATGTTAAAGATGTCGGCCGACGGCCCTTGCGGTAGCCGTGACCGGCGTCGCGTATCCACCGCGAATTACTTGACTTAAACGATACAGGAGCACAGGTTAGAGTATGAGCAAGAACAGAAAAAAAGTAGGCCAAGCCCCTCTTCCCGCACAGTTGGACACATGGGTATTTTACAGCTTTTTAGCGATAGCGATTACGCTGCCGCTCGCGATGTCGCGTATAACCTTCGATCAGTTCGATATCGCCAAGATATTCACGCTGCGACTGCTCACCCTGGCGGCGCTGGCGTTTTGGGTCGGGAAGATGCTCACCGCGCGCGACCCCGAGTTTCGCTGGACCAAACTCGATTTTGTCCTCGTCGGCTTTTTGCTGCTCGTCTTTGTCTCAACCGTGACCTCGATACACTTTCCGACGGCGGTTCACGGCAAGTTCAAGCGCTACGAGGGTCTGCTGACCTTTCTAAATTACGGCATCCTCTACCTGCTGGCGTTGCAGACCTTCCGCGGTTTCGACCGGCTGTCCGCACTGAGCAAGACCTTGACCTATACCGGGGCGGTCGTCGCGTTCTACGGCGTCATGCAGTATATGGGCCTTGATGTTTTCAGCTGGGCGACGCTCCCCTTCGAGGAGAGGCGGAGCTTTTCCACCTTTGGCAATCCCAATCTGTTAGGCGGCTTCCTCGTTATCGTCACACCTATCGCGCTCGCGGAATTCTTGCGGGCAAAAGACCTCAAAGGCAACCTGCTGATGGGCGCGAGCCTCTTTTTGATATTGCTCTGCCTTTTGACCGCGTTCACGCGCGGTGCGTGGGTTGGCGCCGCGGTCGCATTCCTGTTCTTCGCGGTCGTCGCGGCCAAGGCGATTATCGCGCGGCCAAAAAAGCTCATCTTCGTCGGCGCGGCGTTTATAGGGATTTTCCTGGTCATCGCGGGTTATTCCGCGGTCGCCGGCCACGAGGTCATGAACCTGGTCAAGCGCGTCCAGTCGATGACCCAGATAACCGAGGGGAGCGCGGGTTCTCGTCTCGAGATATGGAAGGCCGGTTGGAGCATGGTCGAGGAAGACCCGATTCTCGGTCTCGGCCCCGACACTTTCAGGCTCGGCTCGGAGCGCTATGAGACGTTCGAGTATGTGCGGATGAACGCCGGGCGTTCTGTTGCGGACAATGCGCACAACTGGATAATCCAGCTCGCGGCGGGCGTCGGCATACCGGCGACCCTGCTGTTCCTGCTGTTCTTTGTGCTTGTCGTGGTTTTAAGCGTGCGCTATCTGCGAAAGCGCGATAGCGAGGAGCGCCTGGTCTACGCCGGCCTGACCGCGGCGATCGTCGGCTATTTGGTGCACCTTGCTTTCGGTGTCAGCATATCGGGCAGCACCACGATCTTCTGGCTCATCATGGGGGCGCTGATGGCTTCTGTGGGCAAGGTTAGGGTCGCCGCGATTGTACCCCGGACAAACAGCGACATCTATTCGAAGGCCGCTATGGGCGCCCTCGCGCTCGTCGCGCTCGTCTCGGCATATTTCGGCGTGACGATGTACGTCGCCGATTTCCATTACGCGAACGCGCTTAAGTCGGCCGGCAACGGTCAATACAATGAAGCGATTGCCTGCTTCGAAAAAGCGATTATCCTTTATAAAAACGGCAGGTATTACGATGGGTACGGCATGTTCCTCGAGCAACTGGGAATGTCTCCGAACAATAGAAGCATACTCGACAAGGCGATAGCGATATATGAAGAAGGAGTATTCCAGGAGCCGCTCGAAGCGGACCACTATATATTCCTGGCGAGCGCTTACAGTAAAATCGCGTCGACTCCGGACGACCCCGCACTCGATCTCGCTGAGCAAGAGCTTATGAGGGCCATAGCTATCAGGCCGAACGCGTTCTCGGCGCGCTTGCTCCTTGCCAACATATATAACTACAGGGCAAAACATGTCGAGTCCATCGAGCTTCTCGATTTCGTTTTAAAGGTCGAGCCGGGCAATGAGACCGGTCTTCGTCTCTTGGCCCAGGGCCAAAAGGCCGTTGGCGAGAGCGAGAAGGCCAGGGCCGCGTATGAGAGGCTCTTAGCCGTCAAGCCCGACGATGCCGAAGCCAAAGCCGCGCTTCAGGAGCCGGCAAAGTAGCCCCAAAGTAACTATATCTCGCGCAACCCCGACGTCTCTATGGCGACCCCGGCGGACTACGGCCTTAATAAGCAGTGAATTGATTCGAAACTACAGAATTATGTTTGCCGTAGACAAACGCGCGTCTGTTAGGTAGAATTCAAGAGAAAGTTCTCATAATCACAAAGTATTGTGAGCGAAAGAGCATCTCGACCGATAGGAGCAGACGAAAAGCGTGAAAAAACATAAATTACCCCAAACGACAATAGCACGCTTGCCCGTGTATTTGCGCTCCCTCGTAATGCTGGCGAATAAAGGGGAACGGATAGTATCCTCGGAGGGCTTGGCCCAGATAGCCGGGACCAACGCCGCCCAGCTTCGCAAAGACCTCTCGTACCTCGGCGAGTTCGGCACGCGCGGCGTGGGCTATGAGGTAGACCAGCTCGTAAACGAGGTCTCGAAATGGCTCGGGTTATTGCGCGACCGTACCGTCATCATAGTAGGTCTTGGCAGATTAGGCGGCGCGCTCGTCGGGTACCAGGGTTTTTCGCAAAAAGGCTTTAAGGTGGTAGGCGCGTTCGACCGTGACCCGGCGATAATCGGCAAGAAAGTCGACGGTCTTCAAGTCCAACATATCAATGAGATCAATGATTTTGCGCGCAACCTTCCCGGCGGTGTCGATATCGGCATAATCGCCACCCAGGCGCCGTCCGCCCAGGGTGTGGCCAACAAGATGGTCGAAGCCGGGGTGCGCGCGATAATCAATTTCGCGCCTATAACCATCGACGTCCCCGACGGGGTCGTCCTCCGCCAGGTCGATCTCTCGGTCGAGCTGCAGATACTCTCGTATTATCTGCAGAAGCGATAGCGCCAACGGGTAGCCGCCGCGACACTGCGCCCCATGTCCTTATTTGCACCGAGAACTATTTTACCCCACGATTGACCCTTGATATCCGCTGGATTATGGCTGCGCGCTCCTGTATTCTTGAATAGATATGGAGACCCAAAAATCGGACGCCATGGCCAATAAGATAAAATCGGACCTCGATGAGACGAAAGAGCGCCTCGCGGTCTATGCTTTCTCCGACCACCGGCTGCTGGCGGAAGCGGAGCGTTCAATAATCGATACGCCGGTCGCGGCATTGCTCTTTGTCACGGCTAGCATGGGGAGATACCGTTCGGATGAGCTGGTCCCGGCCGGCGCCGGGCTCGAGCTGTTGCGCATGGCGGTGGCGGCGCATTATCCCGATGAAGTAAACATCGCGGACGGTCGGCAGGCATTTCGCCTCATAAGCGCGGACTATTTTTACGCGCGCGCCATATTTGTCGCCGGCGCGCTCGACAATGGCAGGGTAATCGAGTACATGGTCCAGGCGATAGCGGATGTGGCGGCCGAGCATGTTCGTAGACGCGAGCCGGACGTCGACGACGGTGCGGCCGGCGGTAAACACGCGAGCCTCTTTAAGGCCGCGGTGGCCATAGGGGCCCTGTTATCGGATTGCCCGGCCTCGGTACTAGCTCCGCTCGACGTTTACGCCGAGGCTTTGAGTCGCATCGATGAGGCGGTGCTCAGCGACGAAAACGGCGAGAAGGTCGGCGGCAAACCGCGGGGCGGTGAGTCTTTGGCGGAGCTTAGGGCGCGCGCATTCTTGGGTCTCGCCGCTTTCCCGTTACCCCTGTCGCGCTTGCTCGAAGGGCTTGCCTATGAGTAAAACCTACCCGATTCCGCCGCATATTCTTCAAGATTTGGCGGTGGTCGAAAATGAACTCAACAAGGCGGTTTCGGCGGCCGACGGTGTTCTGGCAGAGGCGTCCACAGCCACCCTCAAAGCCGGCGGCAAAAGGCTCCGCCCGGCGCTCGTTTTGATCTCCGGGATGGTCGGCGCATACGACCTTAAGGCGTTTTTGCCTGCCGCGGTCGCCTCGGAACTTATCCACATGGCGTCGCTCATCCACGACGACATCTTGGACGACGCCAAGACACGACGGGGTTTTCCGACGGTGTACTCGTTGTGGGGGGAACGCACTGCCGTAGCGGCCGGGGATTTTCTCTTTGCGACGGCGTTCAAGATATTGGCGCGATCGGAGATGCGCTCGGTCGAGATAATGGTAAAAGCGGCGCTCGATTTGACGCTTGGCGAATTCGACCAAATGGTGACGGCGCATGTCGTCGAGCAATCGTTCGATGATTATTTGCGGAAGGCGAAGCGCAAGACGGCGGCGCTTTTTACGGCGTGCTGCCAAGCCGGCTCTTACTTGTCGGGGGCGCCCGCCGCTGAAATCGACGCGCTCTCACGCTACGGCGAGAACCTCGGCGTGGCTTTTCAGATATATGACGACGTGCTCGATGTGGCGGGCGGCGCGGAAACCGGAAAAGCGCTCGGGGTCGACGTACGCGACGGCACGGTGACGGTACCGGTACTCTACGCCCTGGAGTATTTTGGCCGCGACAGCCGCTTTGCCGAACTCGTCGCGACGCAAAACCCGAGCGACGAAGAGGTGCGCGAAGCGATTTCGCTTATCGGGCGGAGCGACGCGATAACGAGGACGAAAGAGACGGCGCGTTCCTACGTAGACGATGCGATTCGCGCGCTCGGCGAGTTGACCAACGCCGAGGCGGTAGCGGTCTTTACCGGTATCGGCGAGTTTGTCGTCGACAGGTACCACTAGCGTGGACGGAAGCGTAGCTCAGCTCTTTAGGGCTGATTGTCAGGGCTAAAGCCCTGAGCTACGAGGAGGCGCTATCCGGTATCAATTGTGAACCGATAATAGTCAACTATAGAGGTGAGGCATGCTTTTAAAAGCGCAATGGGTACTACCGATAAGCAAGAAACCGATTGAAGACGGGGCGGTCGTAGTCGAGGGCTCGAAGATAAAAGCCGTCGGCAAGTACAAGCGTCTCTTGGGCAAATTTCCAGACGAGGAAGTAGTCGATTTCGGCAAGGCGATAATCTTGCCGGGCTTCGTCGACCTCCACACGCATTTGGAATATAGCATCTTCCGGGGGCTCTTGGACGACTTGAGCTACGCGGATTGGAAGATACAGTTGACCAAGAAGAGCGGAGCCTTAAGGAAAGGTGATTGGGAACTCTCGGCATATATCGGCGCGCTCGAGTCGCTCCAGTCGGGCATTACGACTATCGCCGATATCACCGGCTCCGGCGCGAGTTTACGGGCCGCAAAAGACGCCGGCCTGCGGGGGCTCATCTATTACGAGGTGGCCGACATGGACCACACCAAGGTGCCCGAGATAATCGCTGAAGCCGAAAAGACTATCGCCCGGTGGGCCGATAAGGTATCCGGGACCAACCTCACCATAGGGCTCGCGCCGCATTCGCCATACACCGTCTCACCGCCGCTCTATAAGAAGGCGTCCGAATGGGCGCGCCGGAACAAGCTTAAGATCTGCACCCACCTCGCCGGCTCCAAAGCGGAGTACGATTTTGTAAAGTTCGGCTCGGGTGTTCTGCCAAACGAATATTGGGACTTGGTCGGCTGGGGTGATATTTTGTGGCAGCCTACCGGTGTGAGCCCGGTGAAGTATTTGGAGGAGTGGGGCGTCTTCGACGGCGGTGAAGTGCTGGCGGTACATTGCGTTCAAGTCAACGAGGCCGACATCGATATTTTGAAGAAATATAATGTCGCGGTCGCGCACTGCCCGCGCTGCAACGCCAAGCTCGGAATGGGGATTGCGCCGCTTCCCGGTTTCGCACAGCGCAACCTCAAGGTGGGCCTCGGCACCGACAGCCCGGCCAGCAACAACACGATGGATATCTTCGATGAGATGAGGATAGGCGTTTTGCTGCAGCGCGGTATCAAGGGCTCTTTCGACTTTACCGCTGAGGATTTTGTCCGCATGGCGACGCTCGGCGGCGCCGAGGCTATCAATATGGAGCATGAGGTCGGCTCACTCGACCCCGGGAAGCAGGCGGATATAGCGGTGGTAGACATGTCGCATAGCCACCAGACACCGGCTCGCGAACCCTATTCGGCGCTGGTGTATACGGCAAACCAGGAGAATGTGATGTTGACCATGGTGGCCGGCAAAATACTCTACCGGGATGGCGTTTACGCGACGCTCGATGAGCAAGCGATACTTAAAAAGTCCGAGCCTATCCGCAAGCGGCTAAAGCTGGAACGAGAGGGTTAAGCGCGATTTATGTTTCGGCGGCGGTTTGCGCGGGACACGGGCGCTTTTTTTGGGCGGGGCACATCCCATGCGCTTAAAAGCCCTAGCATACCTGCGAAAACTACCGATTGTGCAGTAAGGAAATATTGTACACTTTTTTCACAAGTGGCTCGAAATAGTTGCTTCATTGACGACAAGGCGCTATCATTAAAAATTGGCGGCACAAATTTCTTGCCGCCCATAGCTCGGCGCCGATTGTTGAGCGCCGATGCTGTTTTAGCTAGCAGAAAGGAGGGTAACTCGATGGGAGACGATTTCTTTGAGGATCAGCCAGTCGAGGCTCCCAGTGAGAAGAAAACTCCTCAAAAGAAAAGCGGTTCCGCTAAGAAAGCGCAGGCGAGCAAAGCTACCGGCACCGGTGGCGGCGCGCAGGACAATCCCGCTGTCGAGACTGGGATACCTCAGTCCGTAGATTTGGTGTGGACAGTCGCGTTTGTGGTAGTCGCTTTTGTAGCGGGATTTTTTATCCGCGGGGTATTCATGCCCGCGACCACGGCGTCACCGGGTTTGAGCGAGACGTTCAACACCGCGCCCGGCGCGCAGGGCATGCCGCAGGGCGGGCAAAGCGCTCCGGCGTTAAGCGAAGACCAGGTGCAGCAGGGCATTCCGCAAGGCCATCCGGATATTGGCGGAGAGACGACGCCGTCCGGCGCCGCGCCCGACGGGTTTATGCCGCCCGGCGGTAAAGGCGGCATGGGCGACGTCAAGAGCGATGTGCCGGCAACCGGAGACTTATCGGGCGATGGACAGTCGGTAGAGGTTCCGCCGGACAAGAAAGACGGGAGTCCATAGGCGGAACGACCCGCTTATGGGTATTTGAACGACAAACAATAAGTGGATTCTGCCGCCGAATGGGTTTAATTTCAGCGCGATCTTTGCTAAACTTAGAAGGTGACAGGCAGTATGCTGAAAGCAAAAACCGGCGGAAACAGCGTGCGCTGTTTCCGCCGTCTTGCTTAGGCAATTAAGATGTAAGGAGAAGGCGAAAGTGCTTCTAGACAAGAAGAGAGTCAAGACGTTTACGAAGGTCGGCGCGGTTTTCATTGCTCTCACGTTTATCTTGGCGTATATCCCGATGATAACAGGGGTCATGGATCCGGCCGCAAACACTCCGGCGGCTCAGAGTCAGAGCCAAGCTAATGCGGCGGCGCGGATTGCGGCTTTGGAAAAGACCGTCGAGGCGAACCCGAAAGACCTCGCTAACTTGATATCGCTCGGAAACGCTTACCACGGCCAGAAGATACACGATAAAGCGATAGACGCCTATTCGAGGGCGCTCGAAATCGACCCCAAGAACGTCGATGTGCGGATTGACAGGGCGACCAACTATTTCTATTCGGGCCAGGTTGAGACGGCGACCGCGGAGGGGTTAAAGGGAATCGAACTCGACCCTAAACACGCCAACGCTCGCTTTAATTTAGGCATATACTACAGTGCCCAAGGGAAAAACAAAGAGGCCATCGAGTCCTTTAAGGCCTATGTAAAGCTGGAGCCCAAAGGTGAAGGCGCGGCTAGGGCTAAGGCTCAAATCGAGGTCTTAGAGAAGGCCGCGAAGTAAGTTATGGCAAAGTACAAGATCCACCCGATTGTGGTCGGTAGCAAGGTCATCGATAAGGGTATCATGACCTACCAGCATAATTACGGCACCGAGTTTCATATCCCGGTATACGTATGGTATCTCGAAGGCGGCGACAAGAAGGTCCTGGTCGATACCGCGCTGATGGGTGTTCTCCCGTCGAAAGAGCGAGAAGAACGCATCGGCGGGAAGATACACACCTTCGAAGAGGGTCTGGCTAAGTGGGGCCTCAAGCCGGAGGAGATAGACATCGTCATACACACGCATCTCCACAACGACCACTGCGAAAACGATATCAAGTGCGCGAACGCGAAATTCTATATCCACAAACTCGAATTGGAGCGGATTCACGACCCCAAACCGCTTGATTTCCGCTATGAACTCGAGTTCATCGAAGGAATCGAGGCCGCGGGAAAAATAGTCGTCGTAGACGGTGACGAGATGGAGATTGTCGAGGGCGTGCGCGTAATACATACGCCTTCGCACACCCCGGGTTCGCTGACCATCCTGGTCGACACCGAAGAGGGCCTTGCGGCAATCACGGGGTTCTGCGTCATCAATGAGAACTTCGACCCGCCGCCGGTGATAAAAGCGATGGAGATGGAGGTCTTGGCGCCGGGCGTTCATGTCAACGCTTATGACGCCTACGAGCAGGTAATACGCGTGCGCGACCTCGCCGACATAATATTGCCGCTCCACGAGCCGAGCTTCTCCTCGGTCGACACGATCGGATAGAAGAGACGGCCGCAAAGCATAAAGAAACGCCGGCATCCGCCGGCTTTTTTTATGTTAGGCACCTAGTATATTCTTCAACCGCAGGGCGTTTTTGACTGCATAACCTTGCGCGTCGTTGTTGAAGTATACGAAGACCTCCAACTGCTGCTCCGCAAACTGTTCGATGAGCCTAGCCCACTTGTTAAGCTCGCCCTCGGAGTATTCTGAACCGTAGAGGACTCTGCCGCCATGCAGTCGTATATAGGCGAAGGGCGCGGTCGTCTCTAGCGAGGTCGACCAGGAGGGTGCGTCAGAGATGCAGAAAGCAAGGCCCTTGTCTCTAAGGAGCCGGTAAACATCCCCGCATAGCCAGCTGTCGTGGCGAAATTCGAAGGCGTATTGGTAGCCGGGGGGTAGCGATGCCGTGAAATCGGCGAAGCGCTCCAGGTTTAGATGCCAGTTAGCGGGTAGCTGGAAGAGAATCGGCCCGAGTTTAGTCCCGAGCCCGCGAGCATTGTCCAGCACCCTGCGAACCGCGTCTTCGGTGCCGCTAAGTTTCTTGAATTGTGTTATGTAACGGCTTGCCTTAACGGCGAAGGTAAAATCGTCCGGCGTTGCCGTCGACCAGTTGGCGAAGGTCTCTCTTTCGGGTAGGCGGTAGAAAGAGTTGTTTATCTCGACTGTCGAGAAGTGCTCCGCATAAAAGGCCAACCAATAGCGCGGCATAACGCCGCGCGGATAGAAGGAATCCTGCCAGTGGCGGTAGCTCCAACCGGATGTCCCGATATGAAGTTTCTTGCGCGTGTACTCATCGTGCACTATGGTCTCCGCTGTCGCGGTATTCCCCGCATATTGTTCTTACCCATATCTCATCGCGGAGTTCGCGATGTTGTATAACCACAGGTCTGCCAGGTCGTAGCGCTGCGCGATTCGATGTTTTTTGCCACTGTTGCCCGTGATGGCAGTTTAACCCTCAGTTAGAAGGGTATTAAGTAGCGGAATGTGGGATTTATCTTAGGCATCGATGTGGGAGAAGCAGGAGCCGGGCTCTAACGCCTACACGAGGCTAGAAGTCAGCGTAGAGCCCGTCTACTGAGGGAGCGCGCTTTGTATCGTATAGGGATTGTGACGAGCACCTTCGAGACCGACGGCACGGCCAGGGACCTCTTCGAAGCTGCAGCGCGTGTTGCAGAGGCGAAGGTCGTCGACCCCATCGAGTTCTCGGTAGAGCTTGACGGGCGCCGCGCGATAAAAATCGGTGCGCTTGAAGGCACCTATTTCGATTCTCTGGTGGTGCGGGGGCTCGATTTTCGCGGTGATACCGACTTCCAGTTTGAGATTTTCGAGCAGCTCGACAAGGCGGGGGTCATCATCGTCAACTCGCCGGCTGCCCTGCAGATCGCCGAGAGTAAGTTCTTGACCAGCTATATGCTTCAGGAGCACGGCCTTCCGGTGCCGACCGGTATAATCGCTCAGACGATGGAATATGCCGAGGGATTTCTGAGCGCGCACGATGATGTCATTGTGAAGCCGATATACGGATTTCAGGGCTACGGGGTCATCCGGGTCAATAGCTCTGCCCGCAGTGCCGGGGCGCGGGTTAAGCGTATTCTCGATGAGCACAAGGTAATATACCTCCAAGAATACATATCAAACCCCGGGCGCGACATCCGTGCGTTTGTCGTCGGCGGCGAAGTCGTCGCATCTATTTACCGGCCGGGACGTCGCCAAAGACATCATAGAACATATATTACGCCGGCTTGAAGGCATGCATACCGCGTACAACCGGCCGGATGCTAAATAGAGACCGGATGTTTTAGCTTGGCAATGGTGATATCCTCAAAGCTTTCCAGCACTCCAAGTTATTTTTAAATATTTTTGTGATTTGGCGATTGACTGATGAAAAAAGGGGTAAAAGAAAGATGGTGAGATGTAAAGCAGGCAATGTACTACACGAAACCATAAGGAATTAGGCTGGCTTGAGCTGGGAACATGAGTCGGGAGAGACGGTCTTGAGTCCACAAACGGGAGGTGAAAGGTATGGCCAAAGAAAAAGGTAAGATGACGGTGAGCGAGGCAGGTCGCAAAGGCGGGATGACTACATCCAAGAAATATGGCCCGGAATTCTACGAAGAAATCGGTAAAAAGGGTGGCGAGACCACCTCGAAGAAATATGGCCCGGAATTTTACGAAGAAATAGGCCACAAGGGCGGCCAAAAAGTAAAGAGACTAATCGAAGAAGGTAAGAAGAGAGCCTAGCTGACACGACCCCGCTCAGAAGGGCAGCGAATCGCTGCCCTTTTTTAGTGGTGCGCCCGTTTTAGTGGTGCGCCCGGCGGGGCGCACGTATCCGATGGCCCTGACTTGAAGTGGTTTTCAAGGGTAGGTTAAAGGGTCTGACTCTTGGGTAGAACTTTGAAGAACGGATGCAATCTATTCGGTACCGGGGCAAGACCCTGCGGGAGGTGAGGACGGTGCCGGAAGACATGGCAAATAAGGCGGACCGGGCGGAGCGGGAAGAGGCGGAAGAGCGGGCCGATAAAGGTAAGATGACGGTGAGCGAGGCCGGCCGAAAAGGCGGCAAGGCTACATCCGAAAAATATGGGCGGCAATTTTTCGAGGAGATAGGCGAAAAGGGCGGAAAGATAGGGGGGCCCAAAGGCGGGAGAGCGACTAAAGAGAAGTACGGGCACGGGTTCTATGAGGAGATAGGCCACAAAGGCGGACAAGCGGTGAAGCGCTTGATTGAGGAGGGAAAGAAAGCGGAGGAATAATTCCTTTGCGTCGATTTAGCTCACGATTCTCAGCTGCGATTACGTCTTTTAAACCTCGCGGTCTGCGGCAGTTGCAGTTTAAGAGGTTTGTACACGGGGTACAAAACAAGTGCCAACGGCTTATCCTAAAGGAGGTGACGCAGATGGCGGAGGAAAAAGGCAAGATGACGGTGAGCGAAGCGGGCCGCAAAGGCGGAAAGACAACCGCTAAAAAATATGGACGTGAGTTTTACGAAGAGATCGGCCACAAGGGCGGTCAGAAGGTTAAGGAGTTAATCGAGCGCGGCAAACAAGCGTCACGCTAAGCCTACCCGATATCTTTCGCGTATGATACGTTAGGAGCGGCAGCGAGCGCGCTGCCGCTCCTAATTATTTTCCGGCGACGTTCGGGCGCACAGCGCCCGGCGTTTGCGAGCATGGAGTGCTTGCCTTGTTTCGTCGGGCAGACATCTAAGTGTTTCGTGTTTAGAGAGGTCTTCGCCAGGGTATTTAATGCCCGAAAGGGGGCGACGTTTGTGTCTGATGAAAAAGGTAAAATGACGGTGAGCGAGGCGGGCCGCAAAGGCGGCCACACTACCTCGAAGAAGTACGGCCATGAGTTTTACGAAGAGATAGGCCACAAGGGCGGCAAGAAAGGCGGCCAGACGACCAAGGAGAAGTACGGCCATGAGTTTTACGAGGAGATCGGCCACAAGGGCGGCCAAAAAGTCAAGAGTTTGATAGAGAAGGGCAAAAAGGCTATGTAGGGCCGCCGTTCAGGGCTAAAGCCCTGAGCTACTATAAGGTGAGGCATGTTTAAAGACAGAGTCGACGCGGGTCGGAAACTCGCCATGAAGCTGCTCGAATACAAAGATACCGACGCGGTCGTATTAGCGATTCCGCGAGGCGGAGTCGTTGTCGGCTATGAGGTCGCTCAGGCGCTCAACCTCAAGCTGGATGTAGTTATCCCGAGAAAGATCGGCGCCCCCGGCAACCCCGAGCTGGCCATAGGGGCGGTGCTCTCTCGCGACCATCCGATGATAAACCGGACGCTAGTCTCGCAGCTGAATATCCCCGCTTCCTATATCGAGCAAGAGATAGACAATCAGCTCCGAGAGATAGAGCGCAGGCGTCAACTCTACGTGGGCGCCCGCCCGCCCCACGGGGTTCAGAGCCGGGTCGTTCTGCTCGTCGATGACGGGCTGGCCACCGGATATACGGCGCTCGCGGCTATCCGAGCCGTCAAGCAAGAAGACCCCGGCGCGCTTGTGCTCGCGGTGCCGGTCGCACCGCGCGACACCTATGAGATGCTCAAAAAAGAGGTGGACGAGATAGTCTGCGTCGAGGTCCACGAGCGATTCTTCGCGGTAGGCCAGTTCTATGAGGTCTTTGAGCAGACGACCGATGCGGAAGTCACTGAAATACTAAGCGAACATCGTTAATCTAATGTTTGATTGTAAAGCGCTTGCTTTTTACATAGAATGATATGAGCGGCAAAGTTTAAGGCAGCGCTTGTTTGGGAAAAATAATTGGCGCGATGACTTTTCGTAATAAATCGCCTTTATGTTTTTTTGTTTGAATAGCGATTTAGCGCTAAATAGCGTCGGAGTTTGGCCGGGCTTTCCGTGTGGTATAAGCGTGTTGAAGCGGTTTAAGGCTTACTATTTTGGAGGTGGCGCGTGGATTTGAAGATCGAGAGCAAAGAAGTCGAAGGTGTAGGCGTTATAATCCTCGAGGGAGAGGTTGACGTATATACCGCTCCAAAGTTGAAGAGCAGGCTCATCGATATCGTCGACGAAGGGAAATTCAATATCATCATCGACCTCCAAAAGGTGGAGTTCATGGATAGCTCGGGTCTGGGCGTGCTGGTCGGCGGTCTCAAGCGCGTTAAGTCCCATCAGGGGTCGATTCTATTGGTCTGCACGCAGGAGAACATCCTGAAGATATTTAGGATTACCGGGCTGGTTAAGGTATTCCCGATTTTCTCGTCTGAAGAAGAAGCTATAAACAGTATCAAAGGGTCGTAATAAGTGGCCCATTTCGACCAACCTACGTTAATCACAATACCGGCCAAGCCGGAGTATGTCAGTGTGGTGCGCCTTGTCGTGGCCGCGTTCGCGGACTTGCTTGACTACGATGGTGATGCCGTCGAAGACATCAAGCTCGCGGTATCCGAGGCTTGCACCAACGCCATTCTGCAGCTCCACAAGCAGGCGCCCCCCGATAAGCATCTGCTGACAATGAGCGCATACATCAAAGACGAGCGCATGCTCATAGACATCATCTATTTTGTCGGCGAAGAGGCGGGCGCCGAGTTCGCGAGCCGCCAACTCCATGAACGTGATTTAGGGATGAGCATACTCGTGAGCATTATGGATAAAGTAGAGATCGCGAGGGCGAGCCCGGACGGCGTCATCATAAGGCTTACGAAGAATGTCCCGGCCCGGCTCCCCGAATAACGCGCTGCCCATAACACCCTCAGAGCCCTAGACTTCGACGAGTGCGGTTGTTACTATGTTTTTTAGAGGAAGTATATGTTTTTAGGTTTAGGACCGACTGAATTAATATTCATATTGGCTCTTGCGTTGATTGTCTTTGGACCGAAGAGGTTGCCGGAGATGGCTAGGTCGTTGGGTAAAGCTCTGCAGGAGTTGAAGAAGGCATCTCAAGGGATTCGAACCGCGGTTCAAAAAGATCTGGTCGAGCCTATCAGCACTCTGGGCAAAGAAGACAAAGGGGATAGCGAGTCGGCTTAATCCCCGGCGCGTTCACTGTTGTCACGGTTTGGAGGTATAGTGTTTGAGCGACGTTGAGATGTCCTTCTTGGAACACCTGGATGAATTTCGGCGCAGGCTGATATCGTCCGTCTTGGTATTGGTAGTCGCGACGCTTGCCTGCTATCTCTTTTTTGAACCGATACTCGATTTCATCAAGTCGCCGCTGCCGGACGAGTTAAAGGACTTGCAGTTTACAGTCTTCGGTTTCATGCAGGTCTTTATGGTCCGGTTCAAACTGGCGATTATCGGCGGCTTTATCCTTACTTCACCATACATCATATACCAGGTACTCGCGTTTTTCGCGCCGGCTTTCCAGGAGAAAGAGCGAAAATACGTCTTCACGATATTGCCGGTTATGGTCACGCTCTTCTTTTCCGGTGTGGCCTTCGCTTTCTACGTAGTCCTGCCCGCCGCGATAACCTGGCTCTACGGCCAGGGTCAGGGCCAGCTCGAATTCCTCATGAAGGCCGACGATTATATCGGGTTCGTCTCGCTCTTTCTGATATCTTTCGGGGTGGTCTTTGAGGCCCCGCTCGTCATTGTGCTCTTGATAAAGCTCGGGATAGTCGAGCGCCGCAAACTCCGCGAGAATTGGCGAATCGTCTACGTGGCGAGCTTCGTCATCGCGGCGATTGCGACCCCGGATTGGAGTATCGTCAGCATGAGCATACTCGGCGTCGTCCTGGTACTTCTCTTTGAGCTGAGCATGTTGTTTACACGGTGGTTGTAGTGCACGAACTCGGGCTGACCCAGAGTATTCTCGAGATAGCGTTGGAAAACGCCGCCAAAAACAACGCAAGCCGCATCCTTAAAGTCAAAGTCGTGGCGGGTGATTTAACGGGCGTCATCGACGATTCGCTCCGGTTCTACTTCGATTATTTGGCGCGCGGCACCGCGGCGGAGGGAGCGGAACTCGCAATCGACCACCCACCGGTTATAATAAAATGCGCGGCGTGCGGGGGAGAGAGCCGGGTCGGCGGGGAGCAGGCCTTTGCCTGCCCCGAGTGCGCCGCGCTCACGGTCGAACTACTCTCGGGCCGCGAGTTCTATGTCGACTCTATTGAGATTGAATAGTAAAGAGGGGGACGTTGCTACGGATATTACGGATTCTTTTGTCTTTTGCGCATCGCACCGCTCTTAGTTGCGTAACCGTATAAGAGACGAGAAAGGACCTCTCTTGGAGATAAAAATAATGCAGGACGTTCTCGCCGCCAATGAGAACACGGCGGAAGAGAACGCCAAGCTCTTTAGGGATAAGCGCGTATTGGCTGTAAACCTTATGGCCTCGCCGGGCGCGGGTAAGACGAGCTTTATTTTGCGCACGATAGCCGCTTTGCGCGACGCGTACAACATAGCGGTCATCGAGGGAGACCTCGCCTCCAAAGTAGACGCCGAAAAGATAAAGGCGCAGGGGATACCGAGCATCCAGATAAACACGGGCGGCGGCTGCCACCTCGAAGCGAGCATGATACGCCAGGCGGCGGACTGCCTCGACCTCGACGACGTAGACCTCCTTATCATCGAAAACGTCGGGAACCTGGTCTGCCCGGCTGATTTTACCCTGGGCGAGTCGGCGCGGGTCTTAATACTCTCGGTCCCCGAGGGTGACGACAAGCCGCACAAATACCCGTTCATCTTCAAGGGGTGCGACATCTTGATAGTAAACAAGGTTGATATGCTGGAGCTGACCGATTTTAGCATGGAGCGCCTCGAAAACGTCGTCTCAAGCCTCAACCCCGATGTCAAAACAGTACCGCTCTCCTGCCGTACCGGCGACGGTTTCGATGTGTGGCTCAGCTGGATAAAAGAGCGCTTGGCGGATAGCCGCTCGCGAATGTAGCTCAGACTCGCTCGGGGCTTTAGCCCTGAAAAGAGCGGTCTTTAGTATGCGCCCGTCATCCGCCAACCCCTCCGGTCACAACTTATGATTTGGGCCGCGACATCACCTTATTGCCGCTTTCTTAAAAAAAAGCTATAATTGTTATGTTAATATGTTATTTACCCTGTAATACCGGGCTTTTTTTGAAAGGACAGTTGTGAGCGAGCCGATACGTTTAACGCAATACGCGACGAAGAGCGGTTGAGCCGCCAAGATGGGTCCGGGGGACCTCAAACAGGCGCTAAGCTGGCTGCCGCCGGAGGAGGCCGAGGAGTTGCTCGTCGGCTTCGATACCTCCGATGACGCCGCCGTTTATAAATTCGACGACACCTACGCGCTTCTGCAGACGGTCGACTTTTTTCCGCCTGTCGTCGACACGCCGTACCTTTTTGGGCAGATATCCGCGGCGAACGCGCTAAGCGACATCTACGCGATGGGCGGGAGACCGCTGACCGCGCTAAATCTTGCGGCGTTCCCGTGCAGCCTCGGCCTCGACCACCTCGGAGAGATACTCAAGGGCGGGCACGACAAGGTCAAAGAGTCGGGCGCGGTCATCGTCGGCGGGCATACGATCCAAGACAACGAGCCGAAATACGGGCTTTCCGTGACCGGCATCGTTCGCTTAGATGAAGTCGTTACCAACAGTAACGTCAAAGCGGGGGATGTTCTCGTATTTACGAAACCGCTCGGCATGGGGATTCTCGCGAGCGCGCTGAAGCGCGGCATAGTCACCGAAGACGACATCATGCCCGCCATCGAGACGGCGGCGACGCTCAACCGCGCGGCGGCGGAAGCGATGATGGAGGTCGGCGTCAACGCTTGCACCGATATCACCGGCTTCGGACTCTTCGGGCACCTGAAAGAGATGATAGCCGTAAACGGGCTTAAAGCGACGATTGAGGCCCAGAAGATTCCGCTCTGGGAGCTGGCGATAGAGATCGCGATAAAGGGGATTATCCCCGGCGGTGCGCGGGACAACCAGGCGTACCTGGGCGACTCGGTTGTCTTCAGGACCAAGACCGCCTACCCGCCCGAGATGCTCTTCGACCCGCAGACCTCCGGAGGCCTGCTCATAAGCGTTCCCGAAGCTAAGCTCCAAGCTCTGCTCGCGGCGCTCGAGGTGCGCGGGGTCGGCACGAGGGCGGTCATCGGCGGAATCGATGAGGGCGCACCCGGCATCATCGAGGTCGTGTAGCTCAACGTCCACGTGAACGCCCAAGCCCATCTTTATTTGAATTTGAAATTTCCGCGAAAAATCTATTTAGTAATTTAGTAAATTAAAAAGTAAAGACCTGACCCCTTTTTCTTTTATTTGAAATTTCCGCTAAAAACCTATTTAATCGTATTAGGTACATTAGGTACATTAATGTTTCACTCGGCGCGAGCCTGCGCCGATGTTACCCGTATACCGATACCGAATCATTTCGACGCTGTGGAGTGAACCTATTTGTCTAAGAATAAATATTTAAGGCAGTTGCCCAAGGTCGACGAGTTCCTCGATTTTCCCAAGGTAAAAGAGTTCTCGGCGACCTATCCCAGACCCCTGGTGGTGGAGGGCGTGCGCAAAGTCATAGACGACAAGCGCGGCCTGATATTGGCCCTCTCCGAAAAGGACCTGGAAGAGTTCGACCTATCGGTAATGTCATACTTGGATGAACTCGAAGCGTGGCTGAGGCGGCAATACGCGCTCAGCCTGAAGCGGCTTATAAACGCGACGGGCGTCGTCATCCACACCAACCTCGGCCGCTCCATATTGAGCAAATCGGCCATCGAGGCGGTCGTAAACGCGGCTTCCAACTATTCGAACCTCGAGTTCGACCTGGAGAAAGGCGCGCGCGGCTCCCGTCACAGCCATATAGAGAAAATCCTGGTCAAGATAACCGGCGCCGAGGCCGGCATGGTCGTCAACAACAACGCCTCAGCGGTCTTTTTGGCGCTGACCGCGCTCGCCGCAGGCAAAGAGGCGATAGTCTCGCGCGGCCAGCTCGTCGAAATCGGCGGCTCGTTTCGCATCCCCGATGTGATGAGCCAGAGCGGGGCGATTATGCGCGAGGTCGGAACGACCAACAAGACCTATATCCGCGATTATCGCGCGGCGCTCACCGATGAGACCGCGCTTTTGCTCAAAGTCCACACCAGCAACTTTAGAATCGTCGGGTTTACGCACGAGCCGTCGCTCGAAGAGCTGGTCGAACTCGGGCGCGAAGTCGGCGTGACCGTCATGGAGGATTTGGGCAGCGGCGTCCTCATCGACCTGTCGCGTTACGGCGTGGAATACGAGCCGACCGTCCAGGAGAGCGTGCGCGCCGGCGTCGACATCATCACCTTCAGCGGCGACAAGCTACTCGGCGGTCCGCAAGCAGGCCTCGTCGTCGGCAAGGCCGAGTACGTCGAACGGATGAAAAAACACCCGCTCGCCCGCGCGGTCCGCGTCGACAAGATGACGCTCGCGGGCATCGAGGCGACCCTCATGGACTACCTCGATATGGACAATATCCGCGCGGTAAACCCGACGCTGCGCATGATAACCTCCCCGGCTGAAGAACTCAAAGCGCGGGCCAAGAAGATAGCGCGGCTGCTCGCCTCGAACCTGGGCGAGACCTTTACCGTCACGACGGAGCCGGAGACTTCGAAGGTCGGCGGCGGCTCGCTCCCGCTTGCCGAGCTTCCCACTACGGTCGTCTCGATTACGAGCACGAAAGCGAGCGCCAACCGCTTAGAAGAGATGCTCCGCGCGAACGAGCCGCCTATCATCGTGCGGATAAAAGAAGACGCGGTCTTGCTCGACCCGCGAACCATCCAAGAGGGCGAAGAGCGCGAGATTCTCGAAGCGCTCAAGCGGGTGGAGGCGAGATGAAACCATTGATTCTGGGAACCGCCGGCCACATCGACCACGGCAAGACGACGCTTGTTAAGGCGCTAACCGGCATCGATACCGATAGGCTCGAAGAAGAGAAGAAGCGCGGTATCTCAATCGAGCTGGGGTTTGCCCAGTTCGAGCTGCCAAGCGGCCAGAAGCTCGGCATCGTCGATGTCCCCGGCCATGAGCGCTTCGTCAAGAATATGCTGGCCGGCGCGACCGGCATAGATATAGTCCTCCTTGTTGTCGCGGCCGACGACTCGGTCATGCCGCAGACCGAGGAGCACCTCGCCATCGTCGACCTTCTCGGTATCAAAGAAGGCGTCATCGCGCTGACCAAGGCCGACATCGTCGACGAGGATTGGCTCCCCTTGGTAGAAGAAGAAATCCGGGGCGTTATCTCAAAGACCAGCCTCAAAGACGCGCCTATCGTGCCGGTCTCGGGCAAGACGGGCATGGGTTTGGAGCAGCTCAAAGAGGTAATCGACGGGATTGCCCGGAACATACTGCCGCGCAAGGACAAAGCCCCGTTTCGCTTGCCCGTAGACCGGGTTTTTACGATGTCGGGCGCGGGAACCGTCGTTACCGGGACGCTATGGTCGGGCGAGATACACCCCGAGGACAAGGTACACGTCTATCCCGCCGACAAAGAGGCACGGGTACGAAATGTGCAGGTACACGGGAGCAAAGAGGGTATCGCTATCGCCGGTCAGCGCGTCGCGCTAAACCTCGTCGGTTTGGAAAAAGACGATATCGAACGCGGCGACGTCGTGCTGGCGCCGGGCTTTCTGACCCCGTCGTTTATGCTCGATGGGCAGTTCAAGCTGCTGGAGAGCGCCCCTAAGGAGCTGAAGAACCGGGCGCGCGTCAGGGTCCACCACGGTACCAGCGAGGTGCTCGGCCGGGTCGTACTGACCGACCGCGAGGTCTTAAAACCCGGGGATACGGCCTTTGTCCAGTTGCGGCTGGAGCAGCCGGTCATCCCGAAATATAACGATAACTTTGTCATCCGCAGCTACTCGCCTGTCCAGACCATAGGCGGCGGCCGGATTCTCGACAGCCACCCCGTGAAGTTTAGGCTGGCTAATAAAGACGATTTCACACACCGCTGCGAGATATTCTTGATTGGGGAGAGCGTCGACGTCATCCGCCTCTACCTTGCCGAAGCAGCCGGTTTTATGACCGAGAAACAACTCTGGGTCCGCTCCGAACTCGATGAGGAGCGCGTGAGGGAAGGCCTCGGCGCGCTCAAGGAGAGCGGGGAAGTCTTCGTGATGACCATCGACAAGAGCGACAACTACATCCTCAAGGACAAGTTCGATGCCCACATCAAGGCGTTCGAGGGTTTCCTCAACGATAATTTCAAGAAAAATCCGCTCAACCCGTGGATGAGCAAGCAGCTTGTCAGGTCGCAGCTTTTCGACTGGATGTCCGACAAGGAGTTCGATGCTTTTGTCGCCCACGCGCAGGCGTCCGGCAAAGTGGTCGTCGATAAAGCCCAGGTCGCTCACGCCAAAGCCCAGGTAACGGTCGGCGCCGAGGATGAAGCGCTCATCGAGAGGCTGACAAAGGCCATCGTCGACGGCGCGTATGGCCCGCCGGAGACGACCTGGTTGGCGAAAGAGTTCGCAGTCGACTTGAAGAAGTTGAATTCGCTTGCCGACCTGCTTACCCGGGAGCATAAGCTCGTCCGTATCGCCCCGAATATGTACTTTGAAGCCGGGCTTGTAGAGAAAGCGAAAGCCGAGATCAAGAAGAATTTCAGCGGCAAGCAGATTAGCCCCGCTGACGTGCGGCAACTCTTTGATACCTCTAGAAAATATGTCATCCCTCTGCTAAACTATTTTGATATGACCGGTGTTACGCGCCGCGTCGGGGACTCGAGGATAGTCCGGTAGACAAAAGTATCGTGTGTAATGTTGTTGCCGTCGGCTGTCGATGAGTTCAACGGCGACCTCTTCTTGGAGGTGGATTGGGCCTGGTGGCTCAGCTGGTCTTCAAAACCAGTCGGCCGGGTTAATCCTCGGTTGGTGGGTTCGATTCCCACGCACCTCCGCCAATACAGGCCATCCGCAAGGGTGGCTTTTTCGATTCCCATCCTATCATAACCAAAACGCCGCACGCTCTTTACAAACGGTTGCGTTTGCCGAAATATAGGTAGTAAGCAAACTTGTCGCACGAAGGGGATTCGATGCGAGAGCTACCGTATAAAAAACTCGCTTTAATATTCGCGGTCATCTGGATGGGGATAGGCTTCTTCGCCCTCGCTTTTTATCTGCTCGGCTTCATCTCCAATATAATCCTGTGGGTAGTCCTCGCCGGGGTGCTCTCGTTTATGCTATATAAGCCGGCGAGGCGGCTTCAGGAGCGTCTGCACCGCTTGCCCTGGGTCTTAGTCGTCGTATTGATATACCTTATTATCATCATCCTGATAGGCGCGGTATCGGCCGGGATAGGGGTCTCTCTTACAGTGGAGACGCAGGGCCTCACGCAAGACTATGCGCGTTTTATCGATTCGATGCGCGATTCCATCCGCTCACTCCAGGCTTTTCTTGAAGGGCTCGGTATCGATGTCAACCTCGATGTGCTCGAAAAACGAGGGCTGGTATTGTTGAGCGAACATGGTGACGTCGTCTTCAATGCTTTTCTCGGCCTGTTGGATAAGTTTTCGTCGGGCATCAGCCAGATATTTCTCATTCTCATTATTAGCCTCTATTTCTTATTGGAGGCGCGCATTATAGCCGAATCGTTCACTAGGGTCGTCCCGGAGCGTTACCGGGAAGAGATGAAACAGCTCGGCCGGGAAATAGGGAGGGTGGTCGGCGGATACACCAAGGGCCAGCTCTTACTCTCGTTCATCGTCGGCGTCTTCGCCGGCATCGGCTCGTTCGCGTTCGGCCTGCCTTACGCGCTCGCCATCGGCGTCTTCGCCGCCATATTCAATCTGATACCCGTGGTCGGCTCGTTTATCGCCGGGGTTCCCGCGGTAGCGCTCGCCCTTATCTTCCAGAGCTGGCCGATAGCATTGGCGGTCGCCGGATACTTCGTAGTCATCAACCAGGTCGAGTCGAACATCCTGAGGCCGCGCATCGCATCCGAGTCGGTCGATTTGAGTCCGCTCATGACGATTTTAGCGCTCTTGGTCGGCACTCAGCTCGGCGGTATAATCGGCGCGTTGCTCGCCGTGCCGGTCTTGAGCATCATTCTCATCTTCATCCGCTACGTCGTAAGATGGTACCGCGCTTATACGCAGGAGACGGTGTCGGCTGAGCCTTAGTTTTCTGAGCGCTTTAGCATTAGACGTGATTGTGCTGAGCCGTCGCCGACATCCCGAACTCGAGTTCGTTCTAACTCGATCGATTTAGCGGTCGCTAAAATCTTAGCTATCCCTTCCATATAAGGCTTCAGGGATTGCAGGAATTTACGTTGGAGACATCCAATTAAGCCAAGGATGGCTTGCGGGTGTGCGCCGAGCCGCGCGCACTTAAGCTTAGGCTTCCAATCGAGATGATAACGGTGGGTTCGGTATGGAAAAAGTCGATGTCGTCGTCGTGGGGGCCGGACCTTCGGGCTCGGCGGCCGCGTACTTTCTGGCGCGGCGCGGTGTTGAAGTTCTACTGTTCGATAAGAGCAAGCTCCCGCGCGAGAAGACCTGCGGTGACGGGCTGGGACCGCGCGGTATCGAGGTTCTCGATAAGATGGGCTTGGAGGGTTGGCTCATCCAAAACGGTTCCTACCGGTGCGACCGCGTCCGGCTATTTTTGAACAACGGGGATTACTTTGAAGCGGGCATCCCGAGCGAGGACACTTTGCGGCCTTGCTCTTACATAATGTCGAGAAAGGACCTCGACCTCAAGCTGGCGGAGACGGCCCGAGCCGCCGGGGCGCGGGTCGCGACTGAGACCAAGGCGATCGAGCCGGTGCGTGTGGGCGGGGCCGTAGCGGGCATTCTAGTCGAAGACGAGGACGGAGAGCGTCAAATCGGTTGTCGCGTTATCGTCTGCGCGGACGGCACGCTCGGCACGTTCGCCGCCAAGACCGGCATCGATTGTGTTAAGCCGCACGCCTTCGCGGTGCGGGCCTACTACGACGGGGTCAAAAACCTCGACGATTGCATTAACATCTTTATTGAAGACAAGATACGCGAGGGATACGCTTGGATATTCCCGACCGGCGAACAGTCGGCGAATATCGGTATCGGCTTAAGCACCCGCGTGATGAAAGAGGGCAAAATAGACGCGCGCCGGCTATTGGGTTGGTTTATGTCGGAGAAGAAGACGTACCCGATCGATCTCAGCGACGCGGTGGCGACGACCGACGTTAAGGGTGCTTACCTGCGTATGGGGTACGGGAGGCATGATGTGGTCGCCGACGGACTCGTCTTGACCGGTGACGCCGCCGGCCTTATCAGTCCTATGAGCGGTGAGGGGATAGCATATGCCCTGGAGAGCGGTGAGATAGCGGCGGATGTGATAAAGGAAGCGCTCGATAAGGGCGATGTCTCAGCCGGCGGCCTGGCCCCTTACAAAAAGGCGCTCGATAAGGCGTTCTTAATCGACCACCGCATCTACGAGTTTTTGCGCGAGTCGTTGGCGCGACCTTCGCTGATGAACAGGGTAGTCGTAAAAGCGAGGCTAAACCCCGATTTCGCGGGTAAGTTCGTCAGCGTGATGATGGGCACCGCGCGACCCCTCGATGTATTCACCCCGAAGATGCTCTGGCGCTTGTTCGGCCCCGACATAAAACGCGGGTAGAAGTTAGGGCAACCGGCTATTTCCACCCACGCGATATTGCCCTACAATGAAGATATGTCTGGATTAGTGGAGCTTACGGCAGTAGAAAATGAAGTAGAGGCGGAGATGGTCAATTCGCTGCTCTCTTCTCATGGTATTCACACGGTCATAAAAGCGGCGCCGCTCGAGTTTCCGATGTCGGCCTTGCTTAGAGTGGTCTATGTCCTCGAAGAAGACCTCGAACGCGCGCTGGAGCTGCTCGATTCGAAGAACTTCGTCGCCGACGACGAAGATGAGGAAGGCGCGCTGGAAGACGAAGACACCCCGTAAGGCGGTCGTTGCTAGAGCGGGCAATATCCCCACGGGCAGCCGCCGGAGTATTCCGATGCCGCCGTTACCGGCTGGTCGATTATCTTTCTATCTTCGGGCCTGCCGACATAGAGGACTTGCTCTTTTTTGCTCCCATACCGGTATGCGGTGATTCCTTTGCAGCCCAGCTCGTAGGCGAGGACAAAGACCTTGCGCACATCTTCGAGCGTCGCGTTTTCCGGAAGGTTGACCGTTTTGGAGACCGCGTTGTCCACATGTTTTTGGAACGCCGCCTGTATTCGCACGTGCCACGCCGGTTCGATATCGAGAGCCGTCACAAAGACGCGCCTTACATCCTCGGGTATCTCTTCCATCGCTTGAATCGTGCCGTGTTTGGCGATTTTCATCATCAGGTCTTGGCTGTGGAATCCGCGCTCCCGCGCGACCTTCTCGAAGACCGGGTCGACCTCGAGGAGCGTCGTTCCCTCCATTACTTCGCGGGCGTAGGAGACGGCGAAGAGGGGCTCGATGCCGCTGCTGGTGTTGGCGATGATGCTTATAGTGCCCGTCGGCGCGACCGTGGTCAGGGTAGCGTTGCGCATCATCTCGTAGCCCGCCGCATCCCATTTGCTCCCTTTGAAGTTGGGGAAGGAGCCGCGCGTGCGCGCCAGCTCGGCCGAGGCGGCAATCGCCTCCTCGTAGACGAATCTCATGACGCGCTCCGCGATATCGAGCGCATCCTCCGAGTCATACGCAATCGCCAGTTCCAGGAGCAGCTCGGCGAAGCCCATCACGCCGAGGCCGATTTTGCGGTTGGCTTTGGCCATATAGTCTATCTGGGGCAGCGGGTATTTGCCCGCGTCTATGACGTTGTCGAGGAAGCGCACCGAGAGCCGCACCGTCTCTTTGAGCTTGTCCCAGTCGACAGCACCCCCCCGAACCATCTTGTGGAGGTTGATCGAGCCGAGATTGCACGGTTCATTGGGCAGTAAAGGAATTTCACCGCATGGATTCGTGCTCTCGAATTCGCCTGCGTCGGGGGTGGGGTTGGCCGCGTTGGCGCGGTCGATGAAGAAGAGGCCGGGGTCGCCGGTCGTCCAGGCCATCGCTACTATCAAGTCGAAGAGTTCTTTCGCCGCCGCCGTACCGGTGGTCTCGCCGGTACGCGGGTTGATGAGGTCGATGTCGCCCCCGGCGGCGACCGCTTCCATGAACGCATCGGTGACCGCGACCGAGATGTTGAAGTTATCGAGAAAGCCCTCTTTTTTCTTAGCGGTGATGAACTCTATGATATCGGGATGGTCGCAGCGCAAGATGCCCATGTTGGCGCCGCGCCGCCGCCCGCCCTGCTTGATGACATCGGTCGCGACATCGAATACCCGCATGAAAGATAGCGGGCCCGACGCTACGCCTTTGGTCGATTTGACCAGGTCGCCTTTGGGACGCAACCGCGAAAACGAAAAACCGGTCCCGCCTCCGCTCTGATGGATGATAGCCATGTGTTTTACGGAATCGAAAATGGCCGGTATCGAGTCTTCGACCGGAATCACAAAACAGGCCGCGAGCTGGCCCATAGAGGTGCCCGCGTTCATAAGGGTCGGCGAGTTTGGAATGAACTCGAACCCGGCCATTAGGTTATAGAAGGCCTCTTCGAGCGTTTTGACGTCGGCGTCGGCGTCGTAGAGCTTTTCGACTGCGGCGACCGCGATTGCGACCCGCCTGAAGAGCCGGCTCGGGGTCTCGATGGTTCTTCCTTGGTCGTCTTTGAGGAGATAGCGGTGGCTCAGCACTTTCGCGGCGTTTACGCTCACTTTGAGGTCGTCGACGGGCACTCCGACGAATTGGCGGGCCGAGCGCACGTTGGCCCTCATCTGCCGGTAGAGGATATATGCTTTGGCGACTTCGTACAGGCCTTTCTCGCTCAGGACTCGCTCGACCGCGTCTTGGACCTCTTCGACGGAGAGCACCGGCAAGGCGCCTGCTTTCGACTCGAGCAGCAAGACGACCTTCTTGGCCAGCTCGGCTGCGAGCCTTCCGTCTTGCGTGCCCGTGGCGTTGAGCGCTTTCTCTATGGCGTTTGCGATTTTGCCTTTTTCAAAATCGACGGTACGCCCGTCTCTTTTGTTTATCTTTGAAATGCGCTGTGCCTGCATATCGTTGATCACCCCTCGCGAATACTACCCTGAAAATGACTATAGCGATAAGCAAAGATATAACCAATTTCGATCTATTAGAAACTTGTCCGGCGCCGGTTTAGCGCCCTTTATCGCGCGGGACCGGCGGCGTCCGGTAGGGGACGGGGACATATTCGACGGAAGGCCGCCGTTGCTGGGCTTGCGGATATAATTGCATGAGCTGGTGAAATTCTTTCGGCAAGTCCGCCCTTACCGGCAGGCCGAGTTCTTTAGCCTCGGCGACGGTTATGGGATAATCGTGCGTCCAGCGTCCTTCGCTCATCGTCGTTGCAAGACGCAAGGCCTCGTCTTTATCCATAGTCTCTTTTATCAGCGCGTATATAAAGTCCCTGACTTGGTCGATGGCTTTCTTGGCGATGTCGGCGAGGATTATCGTGTGGTCGTCGCGGTTGGGGTTGTCGACTGCCATAGCGGCGAGAATCGAGGCCGCCGGGTATGACCCGCCGCGCGTATCCCCGAGTTGCGGGTCGACCGGGCCGAGCACCGCGTTCTCGTCCATGATTATCTCGTCGGCGCCGAGCGCGATGAGCGTCCCGCCCGACATCGCATAGTGCGGCACAAAAACGGTGACTTTAGCCGGGTGCCGCCTGATTGCCCAAGATATCTGTTCCGACGCCAAGACGAGCCCGCCCGGCGTATGGAGGACGATGTCGATTGGCACGTTAGGGTCGGTGAGGCGAATAGCTCGCATTATCTGCTCGGAGTCTTCGATGTCGATGAAGCGCGCGAAAGCGATTCCTAAGAAGCTGAGCGCCTCTTGGCGATGGATGAGAGTTATAAGCCTGCTCTTGCGACTGCCCTCGATGTTGTGGATCAGTTGCAGCCTGCGTGACTCCAAAAGCCTCTTTTGGACCATGGGTACTATAAAGGAGATTAAAAATAGTACGAAAAAAAGATCGGTGATTCCGAAGTTCATAACACGCCCTTCTTGTCCGATTTCGTTTCTTGGTCGACCTGTACCGGGAGTGATTGCGGCCTAATCTTGGCTCGCGGCTTCCGCTTCTATCGCGGCGTTCAGCTCCGCCACGAGTTGGTCGGGGTCGATTCCGTGGAGCGCCGCGCCCTGCTCTATGTTTTCAAGTCTCGACACCGCGCATCCGAAGCAGGAGAGGCCGTGTTCGACAAAGACCTCGATTGTCTCCGGGTAGAGTTCGACACAGTCCGATATGGTCATATCTTTTGTAACCGCCATCTTAACAGCCCCCTTATCAACCTCTCAAACGCCGGTCGTTTAGCTCACGGCTTAAAACATCTTACCAAGATTATAACAGCAGTTAATGTAGATTAATAATAAGTATACCCTAGAAATGGCACTCGCCACACTGGTTATGAGATTCGTGACAGGCAAGGCAGTTGCTCAGACCGCCCGCTACCGTCGTCACGCTCTTATCGAAAGCGCCGATATTCCGGTGGGTGGCGGCGAGTTCTTGCCGGTCGTAGTGGCACATCGCGCAAATGTCGTTGCTCGGTTTTTCCTTAGACATCGCCGCGACTTTATCGATGTCGACCAGCGGCCCACACGCGGTACAGGCCCATCCGTCACCGGCTGCTTCGAGTTTACCGCCGCAATCACCACAATCGGCATCCGCCGGCGAGAGCTGCTTTTTACATTTTGGGCAGAAGAGGGCGTTCGATATCTTGGTCTTGTCTTTAGGGCGTTTTTTAACCACGGTTTTACCGTCTCTATGGCAATCCGCGCAGATAACCTCGTTTATCCGTCGTTGCTCAAGCGCCTGTTTGCTCGACGCGGGGCGCCCCGGGTCCATCAGGTTTTCTTTCGAGGAGTGGCATTTGCCGCAGTCTTCGCCGTCGAGCGCGTCGTGCATCTTTACCATCGCGGGCTTCTTGCTATGGCAGACGCACGCGGGCATAGCGCCGGAGGGCGCGGCTACTTCAGCCGGTTTATTTTGTCCGTCGCCGGCCGAGAGTTGCGCTACTTGCACGAAGCCGGGGAGCATATCATATTCTCGCAGGTAGGAGTAACCAACCAGCGATACGACGGCTAACATCAAGACAATCGTTACGATTGAGGCGCTCCTGTCGCTCATCCTTATAACCTCACACGCCGGCGGCCGCTATACTTCCAGCTCGACCTCGTTGTTTATTTTGGCCGAGACAGCGGTAGCCGCGCTTGTTTTGCCCGCTTTTTTACCGGTTTGCGACTGGTCCATGAGCCCGGCGAGGGTCGTCGCTTCGAGCACCGCGAGCATCTGCTTTTGCGCAAGCCCCCAGACCTCATGGATGGGGCACTTAGACTTGCGCGAACAGCTCGCTTCTCCGATAAGGCACTGGTTGAGAGCGATCGGCCCCTCGATGGCCTCGACGATGTAGCGGAGCGAGATTTCAGAAGGTTTTTTCGTCAGGTAGATGCCGCCGCCGCTCCCGCGAACGGTGTGTATGAGACCCGCCGAGCGCAATTCGGGGACTATCTGAATAAGAAAATTCGGCGGGATATCTTGGCGCGCCGCAATCTCTTTAGACATCAACGGCTGTTCATCGAGGTTGCTTGCGATGTCGAGCATCGTCCGTATGGCGTACTCCGCCCTTCTGGTAAGCTGCTTTTCACCCTCCGTGCATGTCTATAAACTTAAGTAAAATGGTTAACTTTATGATATAGGGCTTCGAACAAATAATCAAGCATTTGATCGGTGCGATGTTCTTAGGATTTGCGGCGCAGTCCAGGCCGTTTTGCGCACATAAAAGGCCGGTTTTCATCTTGACAAAATTGGCGCCGAGTATTAAAAATTGCTATAATGATAAGAAATAATGTGTTCGATAATGATAATAAATAATTATTGGAGGATATGATGAACATAAACCAGCTTAGAGCTTTTGTCAGCATCGTCGAGAAGGGTACGTTTTCGGCGGCCGCAAGGTCGATGGGTGTGTCGCAGCCCGCGGTAAGCCTGCAAATCCAAGCTCTCGAAGAGTTCGTAGGGGTCGAGCTTCTCGACCGGCGCACCAAGAAAGTACAACTTACCGAAGCGGGCAAGCTCTTCTACCCGAGCGCGTTGCAGATAGTGACTCAAATCGACAATGTCCAGCACCAGCTCGACGAGTTGGGCGAATCCGTTAAGGGGCGCCTGGCGGTCGGCGGGAGCACGATTCCGGGCGAGTACGTTCTCCCGAAACTTCTCGGCAGATTCAAACGCGAGTTCCCGGATGTTTTGATAACACTGAAGATAAGCGACACGAACGACATAGCCGAGCAGGTCATTTCAGGGGAGCTGCAGGTGGGCCTCATCGGCGCCAAGTTCAGCTCCGGCCAGTTGACGTCACGGGCCTTTCTCCACGATGAGCTGGTATTTATCACACCTTCCGACCATGAGCTGGCGAAACAGCGAGCGGTGACCCTTGAGGACCTGCGGAACGCGGACTTCATTATAAGGGAGCGGGGCTCCGGCACCAGGCAGACTATCGAGGGCTTCTTGACTACGCACGGCATGAGTTTCGACGATTTCAACGTGGTGATGGAGCTGGGCAGCACCGAGGCTGTGGTAAACGCGGTCAGCGCCGGCCTCGGCGTATCTATCGTCTCCAAGTGGGCGGCGGAGCGTTCGCTGAAGCTCGGCGAACTCGTCACCGTTAAGATACCGGGCTTCTCTTTCACGCGCGACCTCTATCTGGTCGTAAGCAAGCATGTCCCGACCCGGTCGGCAGGCGCGTTCTTGTCCTTCATCGAAGCGTTGGATGTCGATGAGATAAAACCGTAGAAGCACAACCCCGCAGCTACTTGCCACCGTTAACAAATTGCTATATTGTATTTTATTAGCTATATACGCATATTTTAGACTCCGACCCGAAATTCCTAAGGCGCAGGCTATGGGATGAGGGCGCTTGGGTGTGACAGCAAGTGAGCACCCAGCCAGGGTCAAGCTGGAAACGGCGTGGCCTCCCGTGTTTGGAAAGGAGCCTGTTTATTTAGGCACCAGTCTGTCCACGCGCGGAGACTGGCGCCTTTTTTGTTTTGATGATTATCAGAGGAGGAGTAGGATTGAAAAGAATTGTATTAGTATTGCTCGCAATAGTCCTTACGACGGCGGTTATGGCGATTGCCGGTTGTTCGGCTCAGCAAGCCACCGATGCCACAACTACGACCACGGCCAAAAAAAGCGCGGCCAAGTCTAACCAGACGCTAATCTTGGCGACCACTACGAGCACCAAAGATACCGGCCTCTTGGATGAGCTTTTACCGGCGTTTACCAAGAAGACCGGGATAACGGTAAAACCGGTCGCGGTCGGCACCGGCGAGGCATTGAAGATGGGCGAGCGCGGCGACGCCGATGTACTTCTCGTGCACGCCAGGGCGTCCGAAGACGAGTTTATGGCCGCAGGCTTTGGCAGGGTCAGAAAAGACGTCATGCACAACGATTTCGTGCTCATCGGGCCGGCAAACGACCCGGCTAACGTCAAAGGCGCAGCCGATGCGGCTGCGGCGTTCGAGAAAATCAGGTTGCATAGCATGTTGCAAAGCACGTTACCGGCGAGCAACCCGTTTGTATCGCGCGGCGACGACTCCGGTACCCACAAGAAAGAAATCAAGATTTGGGAGCAGGCCGGCGTCAAGACGGATGATGTCTATTTCAAGCCGGGAGGCGGTTCGTACATCAGCACCGGCCAGGGCATGGCGCAGACCATCATCATAGCCAACGAGAAGCAGGGCTACACGCTCGCCGACCGCGGCACCTATCTGGTGCAGAAAGACAATATCGACCTCGTCGTTTTGACAGAGAAGAGCAAAGACCTTCTCAATCCCTACGGCGTCATCGCGGTCAACCCGGACAAATTCCCGAAGGTCAACTACGACGGCGCGATGGAGTTTATCGATTTTCTCACCTCGGATGAGGGGCGGAAGCTTATCGGCGAGTTCGGCAAGGATAAGTTCGGCCAGGCACTCTTCGTGCCGGACGCGAAGAAGTAGAAAGAATTTTCAAACCTAGAGTCTTGAATGGCGATAATGCAAATCAGGGCTACGCCGACGGGCGGGGCTGGAAGACCCCGCCCGTCGCAAAGGCATAAACAGTGAGCTAACGTTATGGATTTGCTTTTCGAAGGCTTCAAACAAGCCGTCATATTGATACTCAGCGGCGACCCGCTGGTCGTCGAGGCGACCCTGCGCTCGCTTCAGACATCCGGGACGGCGGTGTTTATCTCGATAATTTTGGGGGTGCCGCTCGGGTTTTTGCTCGCGCTCACCAGGTTTCCGGGGCGCAATCTTATAGTAAGCCTCGTCAACGCCGGCATGGGACTGCCGCCGGTAGTCGTCGGCCTCTTCGTGGCGATTTTTTTGTGGCGCTCGGGCGCGCTCGGGTTTTTAGGGCTGATGTATTCTATCCCGGCGATTATCATCGCGCAGGTCATAATCGCGTTGCCGCTGGTAACCGGGGTCATTATCTCGGCCATCCAGCAGCTCAACCCGAAAATCAGGTTGCAGGCGCTCGCGCTCGGCGCGACCAAAACACAGATGCTTTTCACGTTAATTAAAGAGGCGCGGATTACCGCGCTCGTCGCCGTGATAGCCGGCTTTGGCGCGATAATATCGGAGGTAGGCGCGGTGATGATGGTCGGCGGCAATATCAGCGGGCAGACGCGGGTCTTGACGACCGCCATCGTCGAGCAGGTAGGCCGGGGCGATTTCAGCCGGGCGATAGCTTTGAGTTTAATCCTTCTTACCATCACGTTTGCCGCGACCTACGCGCTCACGCACTACCAGCAGAGGGGGGCGGCCGCATGGGCGCAGCGTACCTCCGAATAGCCGATCTTTTGCAGCGCTACGGGGACAAGGTCGTCTCCGATATAGATGACCTCGTTATCGAGCGGGGCGAGGTGCTCGCCGTCATCGGCCCGAACGGCGCCGGCAAGAGCACGCTTTTGAAGCTTATCGCGCGGCTGGAGAAGCCGGTTTCGGGTAAGATTTCGTTTAACGGCGGGATTAGCGACGAACTCGATATCCGCCGGCGCCTGGCGATGGTCTTCCAGGAGCCGCTCCTCTTTAACACGACCGTCTTCGATAATATCGCCTACGGCCTGAAGGTCCGTAAAGTCGCGAAGGAAGAGATAGCGAGCCGGGTGCGCGAGGTCGCCGGGATGCTGGACGTAGCGCACTTACTCGGGCGTGCCTCGATCAATCTCTCCGGCGGCGAGGCGCAACGCGTCTCCCTTGCGCGAGCGCTCGTCCTCGAACCGGAGCTTTTACTCCTCGACGAGCCGATGGCCTCACTCGACCCTCCCACTAAGAGGGCGCTCATCGAAGACTTGCGGGAGGTGCTCGATAGGCTCGACGTGACCGTGGTCTACGTCACCCACCAGCGCACCGAAGCGATAATGATCGCCGACAGGATTGCCGTGATGGACGAAGGGCGAATCGTGCAGGTCGGCACCGCGCAAGAGGTGATGAACCGTCCGGTAAACGAGATGGTCGCCGACCTCGTCGGCGTCGAGAATATCCTCGAAGGCAGGGTCGCCGGCGCGCGCGACGGAGTCACCGTCGTCGAGGTCGAAGGCCAAGAGATAGAGGTCGCCGGCGGGGAAGGTCTCACCGCTAAGGTCTGGCTCTTTGTCCGTCCCGAGAATGTCTATATCGCCGCCGCCGACCACAGCGAGCGCCAGACGGGCATGCGCAATCATTTCGAGGGCGAGATAACCAAGTTGTACGATATGGGCGCGTTCTATCGCGCGGTGACGGAGTGCGGGTTTGCGTTGGTCGCCCTCGTCACCAAGCGCTCCGCCAATGAGATGGGCTTGCGGGTAGGCATGCGCGTTTCGACGTCGTTCGATTCGACCGATGTGCACGCGGTATCGAGAGAGTAGCCGGCGTCCCGGTCGGCGGGCGGAGAAATTTTGCGTAGCAGTCCCTTTTATGCGGGGATTGCTAGGATTTTACAGTAAGTTATCAATATAATAATAGTATGGTTATGGAAGAGGGCGACGGAAAACTCAATATGGCCGCGATTATCGTGGCCGGCGGCAAGAGCAGACGCATGGGGCGCGACAAGAACCTGGTCGAGTTCGACGGCGAGCCGTTGCTCTTGCGCGCGGTAAATAATGTGTCGGCGCTCTTCAGCGAGGTCATCGTCGTCACGAACCAGCCTATTCCTTTGGAGATAACCGGCGCCAAGGTCGTGATGGATGCCGTCGCGAACCAGGGTCCGCTCGGCGGCATCGGCACCGGCTTGAAGGAGTCGTCGTACGAGACGAATTTCGTCCTCGCCGTAGACATGCCCTTTGCCGACCCGCGGGTCATCCGGTATTTGGCCGGGCTGACCGGCCAGGCCGACATTGTGGTTCCAAGGACGGCCGGCGGTCTTGAGCCGCTCTTCGCGTTCTACGGCAAACGCTGCATTCCGGCTATCGATGAGGTACTCGCGCGCGGCGAGCGCAAGGTGGCGGCGATTTTTCCACGGCTCAACGTCTGGATTGTGGGGAGTTCGGAGCTTGCCCATCTCGAAGGAGCCGATGTTACATTTATAAACGTAAATACCTCAAACGACCTGGACAAGGCGGAAAATGGGATCGCCGAATTGATGGCTAAGAACAAAAAAGACGACCGGCGCCCACCGATAGAGCGCCCGGTAACCATCTATCTGGACGGCGAGGAGTTAGTGACGTTGCAGTGCAGCCTCGAGCACCTCGACGAGCTGGCTTGTGGTTTTATGGTCGCCGAGGGTATCTTGGAGTCGCGCGATGAGATAAAGGGTTTGCGCGTCGATACGTGTCTCGGCGAAGCGCGCATCGAACTTAAAAAGGCCGGGCAGCGGGCGAGCGTCACGGCCGGCCGGCGTTTTATGACCTCCGGTTGCGGCAAAGGGCTTTCCTTTACCGACCCCGGCGATACGCGCGGCATCCGCAAGCCGGATTCGGGCTTTTCGGTCGAGGCGGCGAGAATCCCGGAATTAATGAAAGAGTTTTTAGGCCGGAGCCACCGGCCCGGCATGCACTCCTCGGCATTGGTCAAGGATGACAAGGTGTGGATGTTGCGCCAGGATATCGGCCGCCACAACACGGTCGACATGATTCTGGGACGCTTGTTTCTCGACGATGAGGCCGACCGGGACGTCATGCTGTTGACGACCGGGCGTATCTCATACGAGGTGGTGGTCAAAGCGGCGAAAGCGGGTATCCCCATTATCCTTTCGCGGACCGCGGCGACCGATATGGCGATCGATTTAGCTTACGAACTCGGAGTCGAGCTGGTCGGATATGTTCGGGGACGAAATTCGCAGCTCTATACGGGGGGTCTGAGAATCCGGGGGAAGTAACCAGCATGTAGTAGGAGGTATCGACGGTATTGATAGGTTTTGAGGAAGCGTTCGCCGACCGGTCGGGCCGCCGGAATATGGTCCGCGCGACGGTCGCCGAAGACATGGCGTTAAAGCCCGGTGATACCGTGACGGTGCAGCTTATGGAGCCGGTTACGGCGACTATTTCAGGGTAGATTGGAGATAGAGACAATGGACAAACCAACCTTAGAGGTTTTGAAGCGAGTCGAAGAGGCGGCGACGGACAAGCGGATATCGTGTACGGTGGCGCGCAAGGTCGCCGAAGACCTCGGCGTGCCGGCGCGCATGGTCGGCGATGCCTGCGACGAACTCGGTGTGAAGATTCACGCCTGTGAGCTGGGGTGCTTTAAGTGATACCGGTCATCTCGGTCGTCGGCAAATCGAACGCCGGCAAGACGACCTTTCTCGTAAAACTCATCAAGGAGCTTAAACGGCGCGGCTACCGGGTCGCCGTCATAAAACACAACGTCCACGATTTCGAGATGGATCATCCCGGAAAGGATACCCACCGCCACTTCGGGGCGGGAGCCGACGCGGTCGTCATCGCCTCGGCGCACAAGCTGGCGATGGTCAAGAGGCTCGATGAAGAACTCGCGGTCGACGAGATAATCGCGCTGGTGGGGCCGGGCTACGACCTGGTGCTAACCGAAGGATATAAACGGGGACGCTTTCCGAAGATAGAGGTCTCCCGCAAAGACCATAGCCGCGAATTTATAAGTGAGGAAGATGAACTCATCGCGGTCGTGACCGACAACGACTTCGCGGTGGAGCGACCGCATTTTGCGTTAGACGACGCCGCCGGGGTGGCGGATATGATAGAGAAGTCATACCTGGCCGGCACAGGCCGTCCAGGCGAAACAGAGGGAAGTCCGAGTGGAGCTTTACGATAGGTTCAACCGCAGGATAGATTATTTGAGAATATCCGTGACCGACCGGTGCAACCTGCGCTGCTCGTACTGTATGCCCAAGGCGGGGGTTGAGGCCAAGGCGCACCGCGACATTCTAAGCTACGAGGAGATAGAGCGCTTCGCTGTCGCCGCTGTCGCCGCGGGAATCACCAAAATTCGCCTCACCGGCGGCGAGCCGCTGGTGCGAAAAGACGCGGTCGCCCTGGTTAAGATGTTGGCGGCGATACCGGGCTTGCGCGACATGTCGCTTACGACCAACGGGCTGCTCTTGCCGGACTATGGCGACGACCTCAAAGCCGCGGGTTTGAAGCGGGTCAACATCAGCCTCGACAGCCTCGACGCAGGCATATATCGGCGTCTCACCCGCGTGGGCGACCTCGATAAAGCGCTCGCCGGCCTTAAAAAAGCGCTCGATTTGGGGTTTGAGCCGGTCAAGGTAAACGCCGTTTTGATGCGCGGGGTAAACGACGACCCCAAAGAGTTCGTCGAAATTATACACGAGTACCCGGTGCACGTCCGGTTCATCGAGTATATGCCGGTAGGAGTATGGGACCCCGCGCTTTACGTCTCTATGGACGAGTTCAAAGCAAACCTTGCCCGCTACGGCGCGGGTGACCCCGTCGAGGGCCCGCCCGGTGCCGGTCCGGCGACATACTTCGCTTTTGCGGGCGCGCTCGGCACCATCGGCTTTATCAGCCCCATCAGTAATCACTTCTGCGGCTCGTGCAACCGGCTGCGGCTCACCCCCGACGGCAAGGTCCGGCCATGTCTCTTCTCGGACGACGAGTTTGACATCCGCCCTAAGGTCGGGGATAACGTAAGCAAGGACGAGACAATCGAATTTATCCGGGAGATACTGGCCGCCAAACCCGAGCGGCATGCCGTTCACGAGAAAGAGCACCTCAAGCGGCTGATGTACCAGATTGGAGGATAAGATGGCGGACCGCTGGAAGATAGTCGAGGAAGAACTCAAAGTGTTGACGCATTTCAACAAAGAAGGTCGGGCGCGGATGGTCGACGTGGGCGCCAAAGAGATAACGGCGCGCACCGCAATCGCGCGCGGAATGGTGGCGATGAAGCCCGAGACGATGCAGCTCATAAGGGATGGGGCCATCGAGAAAGGGGATGTTCTAAACGTCGCGCAGGTCGCGGGAGTCATGGCGGCCAAGAAGACCTGCGACATCATCCCGATGTGCCACCCGTTGCGGATAACCGCGGTCGACATCAATTTTTCGAAGTTGAGTGAGACGGAACTCGGCATCATCGCGACGGTCAAGACTATGGACAGGACCGGCGTCGAGATGGAGGCCTTGACCGCGGTCTCGGTCGCCGCGCTTACCGTCTACGACATGTGCAAAGCGGTCGACAAGGGGATGCTCATCGGCGGCATCGAGCTGGTCGAAAAGACCGGCGGTAAGTAGTAGGGGCCGAGCTTGTCTCGGCCCTATAGACCGAGCCGAGGCCGAGCCCAAGTAGGGGCCGAGCTTGTCTCGGCCCTATAGATAGAGTTCCATGAGCCCCCTACGGGGCCCCAACAAGATCTTATACGTATGAACAAAACAGCGAAAATCATATCTATTAATATAAGCGAGAAGAAAGGCATGCGTAAAAAGCCGGTCGCCGGGGCGACGGCCGTCGTTGGCCACGGCCTCGAGGGCGACGCGCACGCCGCCGATTGGCACCGCCAGGTAAGCCTTCTCGCGCGGGAGAGTATCGACAAGATGGTCTCGATGGGTTTGTCGGTGGGGCCGGGTGATTTTGCCGAGAACCTGACTACGACCGGCATCGACCTGCCGGCGATGCCCATAGGAACAAGGCTGAAGGTCGGCGAGGATGTTGTTTTAGAGGTAACCCAAATCGGGAAGGAATGTCATACCAGGTGTGCCGTCTATCGGCAAGCCGGCGATTGTGTCATGCCGAAAGAGGGCATTTTCGCCCGCGTGATCGAGGGCGGGCCGCTCAAAACGGGCGACACCGTTAAGGTCGGGGGGTCGGGGGATAGCTATGAGGCTTAAAGACGTAAAAGTCGGCATTTTAACGATAAGCGACAAAGGGTCGCGGGGCGAGCGCGAGGATACAAGCGGCCCCGAGATACGGCGCATCGTCGAGGCCGAGGGCGCTAAGGTAATATCGTACCAGGTAATCGCCGATGAGCGGTACCTTATCGAAGAGCGGCTGGTCTACCTCGCCGACTTCGACGAGGCGGAGCTTATCTTTACGACCGGGGGCACCGGGTTTGCGCCGCGCGATGTGACGCCCGAGGCGACGCTCGCCGTCATCGAACGGCTCGTGCCCGGCTTTGTCGAGGCCATCCGCCACGCTAGTCTCCAAATCACTCCTCACGCGATGCTCTCGCGTGCCGTCAGCGGCATCCGGGGCACCACCGTCATCGTCAACCTGCCCGGTAGCCCGAAGGCGGTGCGCGAGTCCATAGAGGTCATCTTGCCGGCGCTCCCGCACGCCATAGAGGTACTCAAAGGCAACACCGAAGACTGCGCCGGGCATGCGCATTAAACTCCCCCTGAAACTGCCCGATATATAAACAAGTTCGAATAACCGCGGCGGCGAAGCCGAGTGGTCGCGGCACGGGGATAGTATCCACACACTTGCGCTAACAACGCGTTTTGTGTATCTTTCAGTCAAACCGGTTTAGTGCCGGCGATGACGGCGCAAGGACATGTGTTGCCTAAAAGGTGTCGACACCATATAATGTTCTCGCAAATCAATGCAAACCACGACCTAGAAGAGTTGGATGATTTAGATGAAGCTGATTGTCACAGAGAAGAATATCTCCGCGGAAAAAATCGCCAAGATACTGTCGGGTGGAAAAGCAAAGACTGAAAAGATCTATACCGTTCCGGTCTATCGCTATACGGTCAGGGGCAAAGAGACGGCCGTCATAGGCCTTAAAGGGAATATCCTCCAAGTCGATTTCCCGTCGGAGTATAGCAACTGGCAGAGCGTGGCGCCTGAGTCGCTAATCGACGCCGACATTATCAAAGTGCCGATGCAGAAACAAATCATCAAAGCGATGCAGAAGTTGGCCAAAGACGCCGGCGATGTCATCATCGCTACCGACTTCGACCGCGAGGGCGAGGTCATCGGACTCGACGCCGTCAATCTCATCAAAGAAGTCAACCCGAAGGTCAAGGTCAAACGGGCGCGGTTTTCGGCTATCACCAAGCAGGAGATAGAGAAATCCTTTAGCGAACTCGACGAATTATATCTCAACCTGGCCAACGCGGGCAGGGCGAGACAGGATATCGATTTGATTTGGGGAGCGACGCTTACCAGGTTCATCTCGTTGGCCTCCCTGAGGCTCGGCCGCCAATTTCTGGGTGTCGGACGGGTTCAGAGCCCGACGCTGGCGCTCATAGTACAGAGAGAGAAAGAGCGCGATGCTTTCGTAATCGAGCCGTATTGGCAGATAAAAGCCGAGTTCGAGCACGACAAAGAAGCGTTTTTGGCGAGCCATAAGACCGAAAAGTTCTGGGATAAGGCCGCGGCGCAAGCCGTTATGGATAGATTAAAGGGCGCGAAGTCGGGAACCGTCACTACGGTGTCGAGCACGCAGCGGGAGACCGCACCGCCGGCGCCGTTTAACACGACCGCGTTTTTGACGACCGCGGCAAGCGTCGGGCTTTCGACGGCGAATTCGATGCGTATCGCCGAGGGTCTCTATATGCGCGGGTTTATCAGCTACCCAAGGGTAGACAACACCGTATACCCGCCGTCGCTTAACTTGCGCGAGCTGCTCGAGATGCTCGAAGAGAGCCCGCAATTGGGCAAGCTTGCCACCGAGCTTCTGAAGCAAAAAGAGCTTAAGCCGACGCGCGGCAAGAAGTTCGCGACGGACCACCCGCCGATACACCCGACCGGTGTGCCGGTCAAAGACCAGCTCGACGCGCAGGAGTGGAAGGTATACGAACTCGTTGTGCGCAGGTTCTACGCGACGCTCGCCCCGGTCTCGATCTCGGAGAGCATGCGAATAGATATCGATGCCAACGGCGAGCCGTTCTTCGTGCGCGGAAGCCGCGTGCTGGAGGCGGGGTGGCTCAAGTACTATCACTACTCGCGCAAGAAGGACGAGGAGGTACCGGCGGTCAAAGAGGGGGACACGGTCGCCCTAAACGACACCGTGCTCGAAGAGAAAGAGACGCAGCCGCCCGCGCGCTACAGCCAGGGCAAGCTGATTCAAAAGATGGAAGACCTCGGCCTCGGCACCAAAGCGACCAGGCACGAGATAATAAAGAACCTCTACGACCGGGGTTATGTCCACAGCGACCCCATCCAGCCGACCGAGACCGGTATGGCGGTAGCCGATGCGCTCCTTAAATACGCCGAGCGCATCGCCCGGCCCGAGATGACCTCGGACCTCGAAGACGACATGGACGCCATCGCCAAGGGCGAGACCGATAAGGGCGAAGTAATCGACCGCTCGCGCAAGATGCTCGCCGACATCATGGTCGCCCTGAACAGTAAGAAAGAGGAGCTGAGCGCGGAGATTCGCGCCGGTATCCGCGAAGATAAGATTCTCGGGCCGTGCCCGCGACCGGACTGCGGCGGCCAACTCAAGATAATCCGGGCCAAGAAGAGCCGCAAGCGCTTCGCGGGATGCTCGAACTACCCGGAATGCGACCGCTCGTATCCGCTCCCGCAATTCGGTGAGATAGTGGCGCTCGGCGATACGTGCGCGCCGTGCGGCACGCCGAAGATAAAGGTGATGTCGGGCAAGGGCCGCCCCTGGACGCTCTGTCTCGACCCGCAGTGCGAGACCAAAGAGAAGAAGGAAAAGGTCGCGGCGGTCGCGGAGTAAGAAACCACGAACCAACCCGGAGGATTTAATGGCAAAGGTCTCAATAGTAGGCGCGGGGCATGTCGGCGCAACCTGCGCGTACACGCTCGTAAAAAACGACGTCGCGGATGTCGTCCTCGTCGATATCGTCGATGGTCTGGCGAAAGGCAAAAGCCTCGACATGATGGAGGCGGGCGCCATCGAAGGCTACGATAGGAGTATCACCGGCACCGCCGATTACGCTCAAATAGAAGGCTCGGATATCGCGATAGTAACCGCGGGGCTTGCCCGTCAGCCGGGTATGAGCCGTAGCGACTTGCTCTGCAAGAACGCGGATATCTTAAAGGTCGTCCTCTCAAACATCACGCTCGTCGCACCCGAGGCGCTTATCATCATCGTGACCAACCCGGCCGATGCGATGACGCAGCTCGCGCATAAAGCTACCGGTCACGATTCGCGCCGGGTGCTCGGTATGAGCGGCGTGTTAGACAGCGCCCGCTATAAGTTCTTCATATCCCAAGCGCTCGGAGCGCCGATGTCGAGTATCGAGGGCATGGTCATCGGGGCGCATGGGGACACCATGCTTCCCGTCGTCAGCCAGACGACGGTCGATGGGAGACCACTGGTCGAGCTTTTGCCCCAGGACAAAATAGATGAAATAATCGACCGGACGAAATTCGGCGGCGCCGAAATCGTCTCGTATTTAAAGACCGGCAGCGCTTACTACGCGCCCGGCGCGGCCGCGGCCAAGATGGCCCAGGCTATTATAAACGACACCAAAGAGGTGCTCCCGTGCTCGGTTTTGGCGCGGGGCGAGTACGGCATCGAAGGACTCTATATAGGCCTACCGGTGCGATTGGGCAAGGACGGCGCCGAGGGAACGGTCGAGATACCGCTTTCAGACGCGGAGACCGAGGCCATGCGCGATTCGGTCAAGGGCGCCAAGACGCTCCTGGCGGAGTTGCCGGAATTCAAATCGATAGTCATATAGTTGAAGTTAGCCGGACGTAGTTGGAGAGAGCATTGCGAGAAATACCTGTTTTAACCATAACCGAAATCGTCGATAGGCTCTGCCGGAAGGCGAACACGGTTCTCAGGCCCGATGTACTCGAAGCTATCCACGAGATGCTCGGTATGGAGGTCTCACCGACCGGCGTCGAAGTGATGGAGCAGATAATAAAAAACGCCGACCTGGCGGTGGTGGAGCAGCTTCCTATCTGCCAGGACACCGGCTATGTGACCGTGTTTTTGGAAATCGGGCGCGAGGTCGTTCTCCACGGCAATGTCTATCAAGCCATAGACGAGGGCGTGCGGAGGGCGTATATCGATGGGTACCTGCGCAAATCTATCGTCTCATGCCCGCTTTTCGAGCGCGGGAACACCGGCGACAACACGCCGGCGTTTGTAAGCATCGATATGGTAGCGGGGGATAAAGTGCGCGTCGTCGTAATGCCTAAAGGCGGCGGCACCGAAAACGCTTCGCAGTTGAGGATGCTCTCGGTCGCCGGCGAACTCGCCGCGGTCAAGGAGTTCGTAATGGAGGCCGCCGAGAACGCCGCCAAAGCATGCCCTCCGATCATCGTCGGCGTCGGCATCGGGGGAAGTTTCGACAAGGTGGGTCTGTTGGCGAAAAAAGCGCTGTTGCGGCCGATTCCGGACCGCAGTCCCGACCTGCGAATCGCGCAGCTCGAAGCGGAGCTGTTGACTGAGATAAATAAGCTCGGCATCGGCCCGGCGGGTTTGGGCGGGCGAATAACGGCGCTGACCGTGAAAATCGAGACTATGCCGACACACATCGCGTGCCTGCCGGTCGCGGTCGCATTCAATTGCCACGCCGCACGCCAGGCCGAAGCGGTGATTTAAGTATCAGGGCTAAAGCCCTGATACGGGCCGAATAAAAAATCTGATAGGTGATAAAAATTCGAGGTGCGGACGATAATTAAGCAAATCCATACCCCACTCCTAGACGACATCGTCGTCAACTTGAGGGCGGGGGACAAGGTTGAGATAACCGGGACAATATATACGGCGCGCGACCAGGCGCATAAGCGCCTGGTCGCGTCGATACACCGCGGCGAGCAGCTGCCTTTTTACCTCAAGGGGCAGATAATCTACTACGCCGGCCCCGCGCCCGCGCCGCCGGGCAAAGCGGTCGGCTCTATCGGCCCGACGACGAGCGCCCGCATGGATTCTTACGCGCCCATTCTCGTCTCGCACGGTTTGAAGGCGATGATAGGCAAGGGTCCGCGCTCGGGCGAGGTCAAAGAGGCGCTCATCCGGTATAACGCGGTTTACCTGGCGGCGACCGGCGGCGTGGCGGCATTGCTCTCGAGCTACGTGCGCTCATCGGAGCTTATCGCATATCCCGAACTCGGACCCGAGGCCATATACAGGCTCGAGGTAGAGAGCTTTCCGGTCATCGTGGCGATGGACGCTTGGGGCGGCGACCTTTACGAACAGAGCCGCCTTATCTACCGGGAGATATAAGGGCAAGGCCATTGAGGCGGTATTTGACTGAGGAGAGGGAGTAGTGAGCGCGGGGTTCTTTATCACGTTCGAGGGAATCGAGGGGAGCGGCAAGACGACCCAAATCGTCCAGCTCGCCGAGCATTTGAAAGCGGCGCGGCGCGCGGTCACGGTTACGCGCGAGCCGGGCGGCACCAATGTCGGCGCGGCAATCCGGGCCATCCTGCTCGACCCCGGGTTCTCCGAGATGGACTACCACACCGAAGTTCTGCTCTACGCCGCGGACCGCGCGCAGCATGTCGCTGAGGTGATTCGACCGGCGCTCGCGCGCGGAGATATCGTCATAAGCGACCGCTACATCGACTCATCCATCGCGTACCAGCACTACGGGCGCGGCCTGCCGCTCGACCTAATCGTCGACGTCAACGAGCATGCTGTCCAGGGCTTGAAACCGTCGCTCACCATATTAATCGATGTACCGACCGCCGTCGGGCTCAAGCGCGCGACCGAAATTGAGACCGACCGCATCGAGCGGGAGTCGGTAGATTTTCACGACCGTGTCGCCGCCGGCTTCGCACAGCTCGCCGCGGATGAGCCCGAGCGCTGGCGCGTCATCGACGGCACCCGCTCGATAGATGAGGTACACCGCGATGTCGTCGCGGCAATATCCGCCATCGCACCCGCTATGATATAATCTCTGCTTGTGGATACTACGATTCTCTGGTCGGGAATTATCGGCCAGAAAGATGCGATAGATAGGATTTGCGCTTCGCTCGACGCGGGCGAGACCCACCACGCTTGGCTCTTTGTGGGGCCGCGCGGCGTCGGCAAACGGACGACCGCCAAGGTAATGGCCGCCGCCCTCAACTGCGAAGAGCACGGGTGCGGGAGCTGCGCTTCCTGCGGCAAAGTCATGCGCGAAATCCATCCCGATGTCATCCTCATCGAGCCGGAAGGCAACCACATCACCATCGACCAGGTTCGCCGGTTGCAGCAGACCGTCTCGCTCAAGAACTTCGAGGGCGGCACCAAAGTAATCGTCATCGACGAGGCCGACCGGCTTACGCCCGAGGCCGCCAACGCGCTCCTTAAAACGCTCGAGGAGCCGCCGCCCGCGGTCGTCTTCATCCTGGTCACGGCGAACATCGACGCGATGTTGCCTACTATTATCTCGCGTTGCCGACAGGTGCGTTTCAGCCTCATCCCGGCACCGGAGATGACGACCTTTCTCATGGAGCGCCATGGGTTAAGCTACGACGAGGCGATGCCGGCCACAAAGCTTAGTTCGGGGATACTGGGGAGTGCCATCTCGTTCGCCGTGTCTCCCTCCAAACAGGAGCGCCGCAAGAAGGTGCTGGCGATCGCGCGCGACATCGACCGCGTCGACTTGGCTCGCCTCAGCTTCGTCGCCGAGGAGTTGCTGGCCGAGATAAAGAAGGGCGTCGCCGAGGTCCAAGAGCGGCAGAAAAAAGAGTTCGCCTGGTTCAAGGAGCAGTCGGGACAGAAGGATATGCCCGCGCATCTAAAGAAAAACCTCGAGCAGAAGCATAAGCGCGAAGCGAGCCGCGAGGAACACCAGGGCTTCGAAGAGATTCTCACTATCATGGTATCGTGGTTTCGCGACATCATCTTCAGCAAAGAGACCGGAAGGGATGACCTCCTTGCCAACCAGGACCGCATTCTCGAGATAAAAGAGCATGTCGACCTGGTTACCGGCGCGGACGTCTACCGCTGTTTACAAATTATTGAAGAAACCAAGCAACTGGCACGGTTTAATGTTAATATGCAATTAGCTTTGGAAACGATGTTATTCAAGATACACGAGGTAGTGACGGTAAAAGAGACGTTCTATCTCTAACGTTCTATCTCTAACAATATGAGCGATTGACGAGCGGGAGGCTTGGCGGTATATGCCGATAGTGGTTGGAGTCGTATTCAAGAGAGCCGGCAAGGTCTATTACTTTGACCCGGACGGTATAGGTTTGAAGAGTGGAGACAAAGCCATAGTCAAGACGTCGCGCGGGGTGGAGTTTGGAGAGGTCGTTTCGCCGCCGACCGAGGTCGATGACGCGGAGATAACCGCGCCCCTCAAAAAGGTGGTGCGAAAAGCCACCGACGACGATAAAGAACAGCTCAGGAAGAACAAGGAGAAAGAGAAGGAAGCTTATCGCGTCGCGGATGAGAAAATCTCGAAACACAAGCTGCCGATGAAGCTCATCGAAGTCGAGCACGTCTTCGACGGCAGTAAAATAATCTTCTATTTCACCGCCGATGGGCGCGTCGATTTCCGTGATTTAGTCAAGGACTTGGCGTCGGTCTTTAGGACTAGGATAGAGCTTCGCCAAATCGGCGTGCGCGACGAGGCGAAGATGATAGGGGGCTTGGGTCCCTGCGGGCAGCGCCTCTGTTGCACCGTCTTCTTGGGCGATTTCGACCCGGTCTCCATCCGCATGGCCAAAGAACAGGACCTGCCGCTCAATCCTTTGAAGATATCGGGTATCTGCGGGCGCCTGATGTGCTGCCTCAAATACGAGTACGATGCCTATCTCGACTTTAAGAAGCGCGCTCCGAGGCGGGGCACCAAGGTGGCCACCGAGTTCGGAACCGCCAAGATAGTCGATTTCAGCGTGCCCAAAGAGACCGTTATCCTACAGCTCGAGTCGGGCCGGCGCATAGAGATGTCCCTTGCCGATGCGCAGAAGTGCGGCTGCGAGGGCAAATGCGCCCCCGCGGCGTGTTGCGGGCAGGGCGAGCATGGCGACCAAGCGGGTAGAGCCGGTAAAGGCAGCCAAGACGAAGGTGTGGTAGTAGCCGACAGCGCCGCTCAGGGAGACGCCGAGGAATAATTTGGGAGCCAACCAAACCAGTAATCGAACTACGTTTAAAGAGCAGTTAATCGACCGGAGTGGCAAGTGCTAACGACTCTCAATAAATACTTCGGCTACACGACCTTTCTGCCGTTGCAGCAGGATATTATCGAAGATGTCCTCAATAAAGACGATGTCCTCGCGCTCATGCCGACGGGCGGCGGCAAATCGCTCTGCTACCAGTTGCCGGCCCTGCTTTTGGACGGGTTGACGATTGTTGTCTCGCCCTTGATCGCATTGATGAAAGACCAGGTGGATGGACTCGTATCCAACGGGGTTCCGGCCGCGTACATCAACAGCTCGCTCACCACGGCCGAGATAGCCGAAACCAAAAACGCCTTGGTAAAAGGCGAGGTCAAAGTCGTCTACGTAGCCCCGGAGCGATTGATGATGCCCGATTTCCTCGGCTTCATAAAAAGGCTCCCCGTAAACCTTATCGCCATCGATGAGGCCCATTGCATCTCCGAGTGGGGGCACGATTTCAGGCCGGAATACAGGCGGCTCAGAGCGGTCAAAACAAATTTCCCCGGCGTCCCGGTCATAGCCCTCACGGCCACCGCCACCATCCAGGTGCAAAACGATATCGTTGAGCAGCTCAATATCGAGCGGTGCAAGCGCTACCGGGCGAGCTTCAACCGGGCGAACCTCCACTACCGGATAGAGCCCAAGGTCAACGCCTACCGGCAGCTTCTCAAGTACTTGAAAGAGCACAAGCGCGATTCCGGCATTATCTATTGCCAGAGCAGGAAGATGGTCGATACGCTCTCGTCCGACCTGAAAAAGGACGGATACCGCGCGCTCGGCTATCACGCCGGGATGACGTCCGAGAGCAGAAGTGAGAACCAGGAGCGCTTTATACGCGACGACGCCGAAATCATCGTCGCCACCATCGCCTTCGGAATGGGGATAGACAAGCCGGATGTTCGATATGTTATCCATTACGACCTGCCGAAAAACATCGAAGGTTACTACCAGGAGACCGGGCGGGCCGGCAGGGATGGGCTCAAGAGCGACTGCATCCTCTTCTTCAGCTACGGGGACAAAGCCAAAATCGAGTATTTCATCCGCCAAAAAGACGACCCCAAAGAGCGGGATGCCGCCTACCGGATGCTCCGGGATATGGTCGGCTACTGCGAGACTAACGCTTGTCGGCGCACACGGCTTCTCGCGTACTTCGATGAGGAGTTTACCGAACCCAACTGCGGCGCCTGCGATATCTGCCTGGAGTCCCGTGAGACCTATGACGGCACGGCCTTCGACCATGACCTCTTTGAAATCCTGCGCGATACCAGAAAGACAATCGCGGACGACGAAGGCTTGCCGCCCTACGTCATCTTCCACGACGCGACGCTCAAAGAGATGGCGACGTTTTATCCGGTAAGTCCCGAGCAACTGGCCGATATCAGCGGCGTCGGCGAGGTGAAGCTCAAGAAATATGGGGAGAGGTTTTTGAGCGGCATAACCGGTTATTGCGCCGCGAACGGGATAGAGGCGAAAGAAATCGCGCTGCCGCGAGCCGAGCCGCCCGCGCCGAAAGCCCCCAAGCTATCAGGGGTCGAGTCCTCGACCGTCCAAATGACGTTTCAGCTCTACAACCAAGGCTTATCCCTGGAGAAGATGGTAGAGCAAAGGTCGCTCAGCCCACAAACGATCATAACCCACCTCGAAAAACTGATACACGCCGGCGAGGAGGTCTCCATCGACCGGTTCGTCCCGACTGCGAAGCAGCAAGCCATTACCGCCGCCATCCTCGATAGCGGCCCCGAGATTCTCCGCTCCATCAAAGACCGCCTCGGCCCCGACTTCTCCTATGAGGAGATACGGCTGGTGCGGGCAAAGGTAGTAAGGCAGCAAAAGGGACGCCAGACCGTATAAAAACCATTCTCAAAAATCGATTACTTAGGCAGCATCGACAAAGTGCTCTTTAAGTTACCGGCAAGAAGATCTTTTACGGCAACAATTGTCGTTTTCCTTTACGTAACGGCAGCGATTAGATTCTTTGTTAAGAATCTGTGGTGGTGTAATAGCTTGAGAAAAGGGGCACCATGATTGAACATGAGTTTTCTGAGCATGCTTATGATATGCTAAAGGAGCGAAACATTTCTGAAACTTGGGTAAAACTGGCTATAGAAGAGCCCGAAATGAAGGAATCAAAGGACGACGGCACTGTTCATTATGTTAGGGCAATTGAGGAGCACGAGGGTCGATATTTACGTGTTGTGGTAAATACATATGCCAATCCCTGGCGGATTGTTACCGTCTTTTTTGATCGCAGATTAAGGAGGTTGTCGTGAGGTTAAAAATAGATCACAAGAACGATGCCCTGTATTTCCGGCTCGACGAATCGGCAATTGTCGATTCGGAGGAGGTTAGACCTGGCGTGATTCTTGACTACGATGCCAATGATAACGTAATCGGCATTGAGATACTTGGTTTGAGCAAGCGTGTTCCGGCAGAGACGCTAAAGAACCTGCAATTCGAAACGGCATAAATCCTTAAGCTAATCTAATTCTTATGAACAGATGCTCTCGCATTCTTGCGGACATAAAAGATGATCGATATACATACAGAGTAACGTGGTCGGAAGAGGATGGCGAGTACGTAGGTCTGTGTGCCGAATTTCCGAGCTTAAGCTGGCTGGCAAAAAAACCGGAAGCAGCTCTTAGGGGAATTCGAAAGCTTGTTGAAGAAGTGAGAAATAATATGGACAAAGAAAGCGAAGCAATTCCCGAGCCTATAGCTTAAGGCATTATAGCGGCAAGTTTATGGTACGCGTACCCCCGCAGGTTCATCAAAAACTAGCGATTGAAGCAGCGGAGTCTAGTGTAAGTTTGAATCGCCTTGCCGGCTCAAAGCTGAGTCGATAGATTGTAAAAACACATAACAAATCACTACAGCGGACGTGCTAAGGCGCGTCGCTGAACTCAAGCGTTAAAAAAACAATTGAATGGTGGCTGGTATGAAGATCAATATCGACAACCTAACCGAAAAAGAATTAATTGAACTAAATCATCGCATTGTCGAACGCCTCAAGTTTCTCGATTCCATGCGCGCGCATGTCGAAATGATGGAATTCAGCATTGGCGACCGCGTGTCATTTAAGACAAACGGTCGAGAGAGAAAAGAAGGTCTATTGATTAAATACAACAAGAAAACCGTCACAGTAATCACCGATCAGGGTGAAAAGTGGAATATCTCCCCAAACCTATTGTCGAGAGTCGAATCGTCTTCAAAGAGAAGCAAACCCTCGAAGGTCATAAGCCTGAACGAGAGAAAGAGTAGCGCACCAGAAGAGGCGGAACACAAAGATCACCTGATTTTAGATTAAGGGCAGGGTGGGCGTTTTGGTGCAAATAAATGATATAATGGAGGCGTGATGCCGACTATCTCAATGTTTTATGGAATTATTATTCGCATGTACTGCTCCCCCGGGGAACACAATCCCCCACATATTCATGCTTATTACCAGGATTACACGGCGATAATTGATATTCATACATGTGAGATATCCTTCGGCAATTTACCTCCAAGATAGACCAAGCTTGTTTTGGCGTGGGCAGAAATTCACAAAGAAGAACTGCTGGCGGATTGGGAATTGACCTCAAAAGGCGAGCTTCCTTTTCCAATCGACCCTTTAAAATAAAGGAGGATAAGTGTGTATCCATCAGTAAAAAGCGTAAAACCGTTAGATGGCTACAGATTATTGCTTCAGTTTGAAAATGGTGAAGAAAAGGTTTTTGATGTTTCCCCATATTTGAACATTGGCAAGTTTGTCGAGCTACAAGATGTTTCTTTGTTTAACTCCGTAGTAGTTCGATTCGATACGGTCGAGTGGGCAAATCATTTAGACATCGATCCAGAATTTCTGTATGACAAAAGCGTAAAATTAAAAGGCGAGCACATAATAAAGCAAAGGGATTGAAGAAACCCACAGATAAACCAGCTATGACTCAGAAGAGCAGGCAATGGGTTGGTATTGTTACCTCCTATACAAATTATCTTTCCCATTCACCGCCACTTGCATGGCCGAAAGAGCAACATCGCTCTGGTTCTTGAAGGGAGTCTTGCCAGAGTCGGCGGCGGGTGACCGGCTCTTCCCGACAGAACTTAGCGCCAGTCAGACGCGGGAATATATCAAACGGAGATACAAGGGCTAACAAATCACTACAGCGAACGGCAATTTCACTGCGCTCTGTTGCCGTCCGATTAGCCGCCACGTTATCCAACATTTGAAATAATATTTGACAGTAATAACGCAGAACGTTATTATCTAGTTATGATAAAAAGCTTCCGCTGCAAAGAGACCGAGAAGATATTTGAGCGCCAACTCGTAAAGAGAATCTCTGTAGATATGCGGCGCTTAGCTTACCGAAAGCTTGTATTACTAGACTCTGCCGAGAGATTGGACGACCTGAGAACACCTCCCGGCAATCGTCTCGAGAAGCTTTCGGGGAATAGGCAAGAACAACATAGCATTCGGATCAACGATCAATGGCGCATATGCTTCAAATGGAGTGCGGGTGACGCTTATGAAGTCGAGATTACGGATTATCATTAGGAGGAAATTGTGAGCAACGAAAAAATAGAACCTATTCACCCAGGCGAAATACTGCTTGAGGAGTTTCTCAAACCAATGGGAATCAGTCAATATCGTTTGGCCAAGGATATCAATGTGCCGGCACGGCGCGTTAATGAGATTGTTCACGGCAAGCGAGCGGTTAGCGTTGATACAGCACTGAGATTGTCTCGATATTTTAGTCTTTCCGAGCGTTTCTGGCTTAATCTCCAAACACACTACGATATCGAGGTACAGAAGGATAGGCTAGACAAACGTATCGAGGAAGAGGTCAAAGTTCTCGCAATAGATAAACAGAGTGCCTAACAAATCACTCCAGCGGACGCGCTAGCCGATGGGAGCGTGTAGCTGCTATTTCAAGCGATTCGTTTAGAAGAAGTACTTAGACATTACAGGAAACTATGGGCAAGGATGAGGATTTACAGCTTCAACTAGATGCGGCCTTGGCCGAGTGTGCACGGCTTCGCGCTGAGAATAGCCGGCTGAAAACGCTGCTTGGATTGGCGGAAACAGAAGCTGTCTCGCCAGCCGAATCCTTGCCGCATGAACAAAAAGCCCCGGAAATCATAGTCCTGCAGCAGGGAAATTTATTCACCGTTACCAACCGCTCCTCAACTGAGGAAAAGATAGCGTTGTTTCGTAGCCTTTTTCGCGGCCGCGAAGACGTGTATGCCGTTCGCTGGGAGGGGAAGAGCGGCTCATCCGGCTACTCTCCGTCCTGCCGCAATGAATGGCATAAGGTCTTTTGCCGCAAACCCAAAATCAAGTGTTCGCAGTGTGAATACCGTGACCTTCTACCCCTAACCGACCAGGTTATCCTTAATCACCTGACAGGCAAGCATATTGTTGGACTATATCCGCTCTTATCCGATGAGACCTGTCAGATTCTTGCCGTCGACTTCGATAAAGCGTCGTGGCGGGATGATGCCGTTGCTTTTCTGCAGACCTGCAAGGAGATGGGCGTGCCGGCAGCGCTGGAGCGCTCCCGGTCGGGGAATGGCGGCCATGTTTGGATATTTTTTGACCGCCTTGTTGAAGCTTCGCCGGCAAGAAAATATTGATGTTGAAGTTCCTGTGCTGGTGCGCATGTTTGAGAAAAGGCTCAAGGGATACAAAGCGATTGGTTACTCGATACAGCGAGATTGACAGCGGCGGATTGTCCGCCTGCTGTCGACACCTTTCTATCTAAACCTTAAAGCATATAGAAAAGCGCGGGCGTTCCGATAAATTCAAACAAGGCATCAATTATGATGTAAAATAATATCTAGTATTTATTCTAAAAGTACAGGAACGGCGATGAAGATCAAAGCGCGTATTAAAATACCTTATAAAAAAGTAGCTGAGTTTTGCAGAAAATGGAACATTCAAGAACTCGCGCTATTCGGTTCGGTTCTTCGAGAGGACTTCCGGCCTGATAGTGACGTCGATGTAATGGTTTCCTTTACCCAGGAAGCTAAGTATAGCTTATTTGATCTAGTGCGTATGCAAGGGGAACTCGAAGAGATATTTGAGCGCGAGGTTGATCTTGTAGAAAAGAAGGCTGTGGAGCAAAGCGAAAACTATATACGCCGCAAGCACATCCTTGATTCAACAGAGGTTTTGTATGTGGCGTGACGAAGCATTTTTGTTGGATATTCTTATTGCCGCCAAGCGAACAAGGAAGTTCATAAGTGGTCTAGAATGGGAGAACTTTCAAAAAGACGAATTGCGTTCTGACGCAATTATGAGAAACCTCGAAATTATTGGCGAAGCAGCCAACAAGATATCACCGGAATTCAAGAACGCACACCCCGAGATACCCTGGAACGATATGGTCGGCATGAGGAATCGATTGATTCATGATTATTTTCGAGTCGATTTTGTGAAGGTTTGGGATACAGTTCAAAAGGATATACCAGCCTTGATTGCTCTTGTTGAACCTCATGTTCCATCTGAGGAAGATGTGTAGGAGGCGATAAAGCTGCGAAACATCAGGTTTTCTATCCATACGAAACGTGCGTTTCATCCAATGTTTTCAAGGGCATAATCTCATCGCACCGCCTGGCAATCACCCAGCAAACCCGTCTCAACCTTCCGGCAATTAGATAGCATACGCCAACGATTAAGCGTCATACCCATCAGGATTATCGAACACAACCATATAGAAAGTATAAAAATATCTAATTTTTATGTGATAATTCTTGTGATTGCTGATATAATCGGCTCAACGCTGTACACCAATTAAGTGCCAGGTAGTCCTTTCGGGGAAACGATTTACGGGGTGATCCGCCATCAAGGGTATATTGAAAGGTTATAAAGGAAAATTGCTTGTATTACTTATAATTATACTACTCTATGTGTTTGTACCTTTTATCAAGGTAAATTTCAACCAGGCTTTCTTCATAATGAGCAATTTCGATGTCGAGCTGGTAAAAGGCTATATCTTGGGGTTTGGCATCTGGGCGCCGATAGCCTCGTTTGCCCTCATGGTATTTCAGTCGGTAATCGCACCGCTCCCGGCCTTTCTTATCACGTTCGCCAACGCCGGCCTCTTCGGATGGGTCAAGGGTGCTATTCTGTCGTGGTCGAGCGCGATGGCAGGCGCGGTGCTCTGTTTCTATATCGCCCAGTACTTCGGACGCGAAGCGGTGGAGAAGCTTACTTCTCGCACCGCGCTCAAAAGCGTCGATGTCTTCTTTGAAAACTACGGCAAGTATGCGATTCTTATCGCGCGCTTGCTGCCGTTCGTCTCTTTCGACATCGTCAGCTACGCGGCAGGGTTGACCTCTATGAATTTTTGGTCGTTTTTCATAGCGACGGGCGTGGGGCAGCTGCCAGCGACTATCGTCTATTCCTATATCGGGGGGATGCTGACCGGCACCACCAAGACGATGGTCACGGGATTGCTGATGCTCTTTGCCCTAAGCGCGTTAGCGGTGATGCTCAAGAAAGTTTGGACTGACAGGAAACAAGGGGAGGTTGGTAGTATTGAAAACGCGGTCTAGCCTAAAGCATGCGACGCTGCTCATTGCATGCTTTTTGCTCGCATTGTCGGTTGCCGGGTGCGCGCAAGAACCAGCGCCGAAGTCTTCTTCGGCGGGCAAAAACACGGATGTTGCCGGTAAATCAGCAACGTCGGAGACGAAAGAAATCGATCTCGCGGTCTACAAAAACAACGATTTCCTTATTACGCCGCAGGAGCTAAAAGGGATGCTCGGCAGCGATGAGCTGGCCCTGTTCGATTGCAATAAACCCGACATCTATGCGAAAGAGCACATACCGGGCGCTGTAGGTATCGGCCTTCACGCGCTCTCGGACAAGGTCGGAAAACCCGGAGACCCGGGATGGGGAACCATCAAAGACAAAGCCGAGCTGAAGAAAACATTGGAAGAGCTGGGTATAGACAACGATAAGACGGTCGTCTTTTATTCCGATGTATTCAAGGGGCCGGGCGGTGACGGCAGGGCTGTGTGGCAATTGACACTGGCGGGCATGGACAACGTCAAGTTCCTGGTCGGCGGGCTTTCGTACTGGAAAGAGTTGGGCTACGATGTGACCGACGAGCCCGCGCAGCCAAAGCCTACGACCGGTGTTGAACTCAAGGATTATGACGAGAGTTATATAGCTACCAAAGCCTACGTCTTGGATAACCTCGACAAACAGGTCGTGCTCGATGTGCGGACCGAGGGTGAGTTCAAGGGCTCGCAAAAAGCCGGAGAGCCGAGAGGCGGACACATCAAGGGAGCAAAATTGATGCTCTGGCTCGACCTGCACAACGAAAACGGCACCCCGAAGACGCCCGAGGAAATCACGAAAATCATGGCCTCTTACGGTATCTCGCCCGAAGACGACTTCATACTCTACTGAACCATGGGTATAAGGTCTGGATACGCATCCATGATCCTCAGAGCAGTTGGCTTTGAGAAAGTAAGAAACTACGAAGCGTCCGTCTATGAGTGGGGCGGCGATTCAAAGATGCCCATGGAGAAATAGCGGGCACAGACTTCGAGTAGGGCACGGACTTCGCGGGCCGGGTGCGGGGGCGTGCGGGGCATGTTGCTGCCGGCAAGCATCTTGTCATTTGGGTCGATTTTATAGATAATATATAAGTCGCAAGCGTAGCCGACCCACTCGGACGTCGGTGTCAACGCCACTGTAGCTCAGCAGGTAGAGCAGCTCACTCGTAATGAGCAGGTCAGCGGTTCGAATCCGCTCAGTGGCTCCAGTTTGGATGGGGTGTCGAGAGAATCGGTACCCTTTACTTATAGCTTCTGCACTTATTTTGCACTTGTAAATTTCACGCTGCACTTGTTTATCTGCAAACCACTGCTTGAAAAATGTGTGATAGCCTAGCACACGCCAACTGTCCAGGGTATAACATTATTAAAGAACATCGTAGCGCCGGCATTACGACGCTTGTTATTCGATTCACATCAGGCGTTTGAACGGCAATTCCAAGTGCATGCACGGGGAGGTAGCGTGGGTAGCGGCGACCCCAACAGATGTGACTTCGATGCCGAGTATAAACATGCTATTTCCGTTGTGGATGAAGAAATAGTTCTCGGTGGTCTTGCCGGCAATAAGGAAAATCTTACCGTGAATCGCTATGGGGATGGTTTTGAGGATAGAGCGAAGGAGCGCCACGCTTTCTTTAGCCTCGATGGCTCCAAAATAGTGTTCTGGGCAAACGAAGGTCCGGGTTGCCCACAGGTGTATAATGATGGTTATTGGTTCTCGATGAACCCAGATGGCTCAGACCAGAAGCTTATCCTGCGGGGCTCTGGGTCATGGCGCGACCTGCCTCTATACGTGTCACCAGATGGCTCAAAGCTACTCCTTGAGATCGCGGAAGGGGAAAAGCAGGCCTTTTCTCCAACAACGTATGACGGTTCTCTTGGCATATCGCGGGATGGCAAGTTTTTTGCACTCAGAGGAGGCAGCGTTGCTATCTACTCTTCCGCTGGTAAGATGTTGAGCTTTGCCAACGCCAGTTTTCATAGAGTCTCTTGGGCGCCGGACAACAGTGCGATAGTCGGTGTTGTCAGGGGTAACATTTACTATATGCCCGTAAAGGATGGAGCGCTTGGCAATGCTATACAGCTAACAGCTACAGGCGACCGCAAGAACTCCTCACCAATCTTCTCCCCCGATAGCAGCAAGATTGCCTTTATTTCAGAGAAAGATAATCTTGTTCTATGGGTGATGAACTCGGACGGGTCGGAAAAAAGAAAGGTTACCGATCTTTATATGAGCCGTCCGCAAATTATCGAATGGACTGCGGAATAGGTGCTTCTTATAGGAAGCAAACAGATATAGTTATCGGGCCAATATAGCGATCGGTACTGCGTTGTCGTTCTCAATATCGCCCATAATACATTCGCCACCCCGCCTGCACCTAGACTATGGGGTCAAACGAACAATCCACCCTTCTACTAAGTCCGGTTTTCGGTATAGCATGACGCGGGGTTTAGCATGCTTGCCGAGGGGTATAAGTTCTCTTGGTTGTAGTTTAGTACGAGCTTTAAATTTAAGGGAGGCGGTTGTATTGAAAAGAAAGGTTGTGGCAGCGGTTGCGCTAGCTTTAGTCGTATCCTTGGCCTTTTTAGCGGGCATTGGTTACAGCGCAGCCACCATTCGGCTGATCGTCGAAGGTAAAGACATTGCAGCAGATGTACCGCCCTTTATTCAGAGCGGTAGAACCTTTGTGCCCATTAGATTTGTAGCCGAAGCATTAGGCTATCCGGTGAGTTGGGACAGCAAAACGAGAACAGTCAATGTCGGTATCCCGCCTGGCGGGGTTGATCTCGAGGCCTATAGCGGCCAGAAGCTATCGTTATCCAGTCCAGCCACAATTTTTGGTATTAAATACAGCAAGGGGTATGACCTGGATCGGGAGTGCGCCTTTAATCTTGCCGGCCGTTATTCAACAATTACATTCTCAGCAGGCATACCAGATGGGCGGGGGTATGACGAAGACGCTTTCATCGCATATGGGGATGGTGCAGAGATAGCTATAGGTGAGCTTAAGAGGACTAATGGATTAGAAGACTATACTGTCGATGTAAAAGGCGTAAATCAACTTCAGATAAAATTACGGACGCATTCTGTTGTTATCATAAACATCAGAGGTCAGAAATAGAAGAAAGAAATCAATCAATGGCCACCTCAAATCTCAGGCAACTACGTGGTGTGGACGGATTGGCGAAACGGAGATTACAATGACTATTACTTACGCTTAACTAATGCTGACATATATGGCGCTGATATATCTAAGAAATAGCGTGTATTTCTAAATCTTGGCCTTTATGGATGAAACAAGGAAAATCATAACACAGAAACCGTGAAAGAGGCGAAAAAAAGCAGATGGCTCGCAAGGCAAGAACGGCGCGCCACAAAGATACGATTCACGACGATTATAGTGCACGCCATATTTGAGGGCGAAAATGTTTAACGGGCCCGGCAGGTAATTGTGCGTATATCAATAGTTAGGCTAAGGCAGACCAAAACAAAGGGGCACGGCATGTTTTACAAACCATACAGCAGAACGACTTCTTGCTACGGGTCTAAGCATATGCGAATCTCACTTATTCTTTTCACCGTCGTTGGCCTATCATTTATCATGCTTTTTAGTACGCTGACCCTGACTGCGAACGCTTCGCCGGTGTCGACCGCTAAAATCGGCGTCGTCTTTTCCGAGCAGACGGAGGAATCCGGCAGGCAGACTACTCATCCGGGCAGCAACATGGGACAAGTCGCCATCCTTGAGCGAGAAGAGCTTGTCTACGACATGTTGAAAGAGAAGGGCTACACGGTTGAAAAAGTAAGCGATGCTACACTTAAAAGCACGTCCGCGCTCAAGAAATATAAAGCGGTTGTGTTTCCCTATACCTTTATGATGGACGAGGCGCAGGATGTGGCGGTACGAGACTATGTAAAAGATGGTGGCTCAATCGTCTGCCTCTTTGCGCCATCGAGAGTTTATCCTCCCTTTGCGTTGTGGATTCGCTATTTCAAGCACCTGGCGTGGGAGTGGGGCCCCTTAAGTGAGGTGCTTCAAGTGCAATTTATCAACGACCCCTTCGACTCGGGTTTCAGCGTTTCGAGCAAAGACTCAACGCATCCTATTATTTCGCGGACAAAAGAGGCGCTTAGCGTAAACGCCATCTCTCTCGTTGAGGATAGGGTGTCAGCAGTTGAGCTTACAGAGGCACTGCCTGGCGGCGTAAATAAAAACGTGAGTCCCATACTTTGGTATAAAGACGGCACGGCTGCCGCCTGGGCGGGACGATACGGTCAGGGCAGAGTCATCTATTTCACCTTTAGGGTGATGGATTTCTGGTGGCACGCGCGCCTTAAAAGCCAAGCAGCGCAGGCCAAAGAGCTTGTCGCAAACTCCGTTCTTTGGGCAAGTGAGAGCGATGGCAAAGCGGCGAAAGTTGATATTAGCGCCAAGACCACCGGCAAAATTACCTTTTCAAGGAGCGGTCTTTTAGTGCGCCACTACCACAAAGGGACCGGCAATGTCCAGGCTGTAGGAGATGTGACGACCTCCATATATAACGCAAAAGGCAAACTTGTTCACCAGCAGAAACGTGCCAAGGCAGGGGCGGTGCCCGGCAAGGAGTTATACTGGTCGTCAAACATAAAGGTAAGCGCAGAGCGGGGCACACAGTATCGCGTCGTCATTACGTATCAAGACCGCTATAAGCGCTTCGTGCACAAAGAAGAGGCAACGGTCACCTACGGGCAATCTTACGTACCGACAAAACCGATAGCCACCGTTGAAACAGGAAGGACATTCTCCGATGTCGCTTACAATGCCTGGTATGACGCTTTTATTAAAACCCTTGTTGAGCGGAAAATACTCAGTGGCTATACTGATGGAAAGTTCAGACCAGACGCTAGTGTCACAAGAGCCGAGTTCGCCAAGATGATATGCTTAGCCATGGGGTGGAGCTTAGAAGTTCCTGCAGGTGCATCCTTTAGTGATGTTGATGCAGCCGGCTGGTCTTATCGATATGTCGAGACTGCAGTCGCGCGCGGTGCTATAGCGGGATACCCTGACGGCACCTTTAGACCCGCAAGAGGAGTCACGCGGGCTGAGGTCGCCGCTATTTTAGCACGGATTCTCAATCTACCGGCTAGCTCAGGCTCACTCACCGATATCTCTTCGCACTGGGCAAAGAGTTTTATTAGTAGCTGCGTGAGAGCAAATATTGTTAGCGGTTACTCTGACGCAACGTTTAAGCCTGATAATACCGCGACGAGGGCGGAGGCGGCTAAGATGGTAGTCGGATGCATGGTTGAACATGCTAAATAGCGGTGGGGGCGAAAAGAGAAGGCACGGTCGGGAAAACCCCTCGCGAGCGCATCTAGTATAAATATGTTCTTGGTAGCCAAGCGTATACGGATAAGCTTGGCCATGGTATTTCTTTTTGACGTACTTTTCTATCAAGAGGTATAACCCAACCAATCTCTGAATAAGTATAAAATATATGTTAGATTCCTTGGAGGTCTATGCCAAGCCTTAGAAAAGGGAAAACGAAAACCACGCTTGAATCTTCTATGGATATATCCACATTAGAAGAATTTGATTTCATCATCAACGACGACATTAAATACCGCATGGGCAATGAACTATCTTGCGGCGAGGAGGATAGCAATGACTGAGAAAAAATTAGCCATATTTGAAAACTATAAAATCCGCCGTCATTACGATGAGCAAAACGAAACTTGGTATTTCTCGGTGGTTGATATTTTACAGGTTCTGATACAGCAGCCGGATTATCAAACCGCCAGAAAATACTGGAATAAGCTCAAAGAAAGGTTGAGAAAGGAAGGAAGTGAGTCGGTGACAAATTGTCACCGACTGAAAATGGAAGCCGCCGACGGGAAAAAATACCTGACCGATGTTGCCGACCCGGAAACATTGTTACGGCTTATTCAGTCTGTGCCCAGTCCCAAAGCAGAGCCGATAAAATTATGGCTGGCAAAGGTGGGATACGAACGTTTACAGGATATGGGCGACCCCGCACGCTCACTTGAGCGCGCCCGTGAATACTGGCAACAGCTCGGCAGAAGCGAAAAGTGGATCCAGCAGCGGATGATGGGTCAGGAAACCCGAAATAAACTCACTGATTATTGGAATGACCACGAAATAACCGAAGAAGACGAATACGCTATTCTCACCAACATCATTCATCAGGAATGGAGCGGCGTTTCAGTAAAAACGCATAAAGATATAAAAGGCCTTAAAACGCAGAATCTGCGCGACCATATGAGTGAAGCGGAGTTGATTTTCACGGCACTTGCGGAACTTTCGACCAGACAGATTGCCGAAAGCGTGAATGCTACCGGCATGGTTGAAAATGCGGATGCGGGGAAAAAGGGCGGTAAAATATCGAAGAAAGCTCGATTGGAGTTAGAAGCAAAAACAGGCAAGAGCGTTATCACAGCCGAGAACTATCTCCCGCCAGCGACGAAACAAAGGCAGATAGAACAAAAATCGGACCATAGCGGGGACTAGGAATAATATGGTGCAGCGCATTGCTTTACATAAGATAACAAGGAAAACACTTCTCTATAAGAGTGGTGTCGAATACGCTGACTACGCGTTGAACCACGCGGAAGGGTGTACTCACGGTTGTACTTATCCGTGTTATGCGATGATGATGAAGAAGCGCTGTGGCGTGATTGCCTCGTATCAAGATTGGGTTCGACCAATCGGTTGAGCAAGCAATGCTAGCAAAGCATCTCGTATGCTTAAAAGGTTGATTATCCGATGAATAAAAGCAACCCTACAGACCATCCTCCCGGCAACTACCCAAAAGACAAAATACGAGGCGCCCTCTTTGGCGCTATCGTCGGTGACGCGCTGGGTGTGCCGGTCGAGTTCAAATCGAGGGAATATCTCAGACAGAACCCGATAGTTGATATGGTGGGCTTTGGCACGCACGACCAACTCCCGGGCACGTGGTCTGATGATAGCTCGCTGATGCTCTGCACCCTGGAAGCACTGCTCAATGGTTTCAAACCTGAGCACATGGGAGCACTCTTTGTAAGGTGGTTAGCTGAAGGATATTGGACGCCGGAGGGCAAGGCCTTCGGGATTGGCCGGCAAACACAGGCGGCGCTATCGAACATAATGAACGGCACCGCTGCCGGCGAGGCCGGAGGCACCGACGAGCTCAGTAACGGCAACGGGGCGCTCATGCGTATCCTTCCGGTTGCGCTGCGGTATGCAGACGCACCCGATGCTGAGCTACTCCATTACGCGCATCTAGCGTCATCCATAACCCACCGCCACCCCAGGTCGCAAATCGCCTGCGGGCTCTATTGTCTCATGGTTTCTACTTTGCTAAAGGGTTTCGCGCCCGGCGAGGCCTACGATTACGCCATTAAAGAAGCTGGAATCCACTACCAATCCGGCGCCTACGCGTCAGAGCTGCCGCACTTCGAGCGAGTGCTCGGCGGCGAGCTTGCCCGGCTCGATGAAGCGGAGATTAAATCGGGCGGCTACGTCATCCATACGCTTGAGGCGGGGATATGGTCTTTCCTCAACTCCAACAGCCTCGAAGAGGTGGTGCTCAAAGCCGTCAATCTTGGAGGCGACACCGACACGACCGGGATTGTCGCCGGAGGCCTCGCGGGTCTTTACTACGGTTTCGACAGCATTCCGCCGCAGTGGATAGCTGCCCTGGTCAAGCATGAAGAAATCAACGAACTCATCGAGCTTTTTACTACTACGACGTAAACCCGATGGGACCCAGCTACTCCAAAAACATCTCAGACGACTTGTTCGAAGCAATAAAGCGCGCCCATCAACCATAATTGCCTGCATTTATCGGCGCATCAAAAAGCCGGATTAGGTTTAACTATACCCACCCTAAGAGGTATAATGGTAGGTATAGATGTGCCGATGTTAAGCTGAAAGGCGTATAAGGAGGGTTCAGATGCCCAAGATCAATATCACGCTTCCCGAGGAACTGTTGAGAAAAATAGATAAATCAGCGAGAGATGAACATGTGACACGCAGCGAGTTTTTCAGGAAGGCGGTCCAGGAATACTGGGAGATAGAAAAGAGAGAACGAGAAGACCGGGGGAGAGCGCGCGACATCAGAGAAGCGATGCGGGTGCAGGCAAATCTCCGGAAAAAAGCGGGTCATTGGGATGGTGTTGCTGAGGTTCGCAAGTGGCGGGAGGTACGCTAAGTTGCAAGAACAGGCGCAAAAGAGATACGTTATCGATGCATCGGTCGGTGTAAAATGGTTTACGCAGATGCATGAGGATGATATTGAAGCGGCACTCCGGCTTCAAGAGCTGCACCTTAATAAGCTGAGCATACTTGCCGTTCCCGACCTCTTCTTTTATGAGTTGGCTAACGCGCTGAGGTATAACGCCGACTTTACTGCGGACGACCTTGTTGACGCATCCACTAGCCTCATGAAGATGAACCTTGACGCGTATCCGCCGAGCAACACGTTGATGGTCGAAACACTTAGAATCGCACGCAATCATGACGTTACTGTTTATGACACATCCTACCTGGCGCTAGCACAACTTCTGGGATGCATCTGCGTGACCGCGGATTCAAAATTTTACCGTAAGGTAAAAACTATTCCACAACTTGTCCAGCTCAAAGAATTAGCTCTCAGCCCCTGAGTTAAAGTGATGACGGCGCCACCAAAGCAACAAATTGCGCCGTAGTTAGCGTGTCACTTATGCTTCCGCCGTTTTCTAAATAGGCTCCACAAAAAAAGACGAAAACATTCTCGAGCTTTGACTTAGGTCAAAGTTTACTGTTTTAATAAGGTTTATCATAAGAACCGGAAAGTATACGTTATTACGGAAGGAGGGGATAACGATGGCGAAGGTACTTAGAAAGATAATCGAGATAGACGAGGAGTTGTGCACCGGCTGCGGCGACTGTGTCAGTCCGTGCGCGGAAGGCGCTATCGCGATAGTGGACGGCAAGGCCAAGGTGATAAGCGATGAGCTTTGCGACGGCGCCGGCTTCTGCATCGGCACGTGCCCGGAGGGTGCGCTCACCATCGTCGAGCGCGAGACCGAGGCGTTCAGCGAAGAAGCCGTCCACGAGCACACCGCCGCCGCCAAAGTCGACCCGGTCACCCAGCATTGCAACTGGTGCAACGTGGCCGATACCGAGCGCCCGCTTCTGCCGACGAGACACCAAGGCCAAAGCGTGTGGGTTTGCGTCAAATGCTTACCGCCCCTTATTCACGGGTAAAGACTAGGGCGGGCGGATTTGCCGCCCGGCGTCGACAAAGCTATGCGCGGGCAAAGCTACGGCGAGCGAGCCGTCTATTCGCGCAAACAATGCGTTAAAGCTACGGCGAGCGAGCCGAGACCCGCGCAAGCAACATGTTTCGGCTAGACCGAAGTTTTAAGACATATTAAGACAAAGACCAAGTGACTCAAGGAGGATGGCTATGTTTTGTTATCAATGTGAGCAGACGTCAAAAGGAACCGGTTGTACCAAACTGGGCGTATGCGGGAAGCAGCCCGAGGTAGCGGCGCTCCAAGACCTTTTGACGCACGCGCTCAAGGGAACCGCGCTCTACGCGGTCGAGGGACGCAAGGTCGGCGTAGACGACCAGGATACCAACCGCTTCACCACGTGGGGGCTTTTTGCCACACTAACCAATGTAAATTTCGATGCAGATGATTTTGTAGGCTTCATCAACCGGGCGGTCGAGCTGCGCGACGGCCTTAAAGCCAAGGTAAAAGAAGCGGGCGGCAACGTCGATTTCGCGCAGGACTGCGCGAATTTTACGCCGGCGGCGGACCTGGAAGGTCTCATTAAACAGGGAGAGGCGGTCATGGAGGTCGTCCCCGACCCCGCGATTAACCCGGACATCCAGTCGCTCCAGGATATCGTCCGCTTCGGCGCTCGCGGGGTCGCGGCCTACGCTTACCATGCCGAGGTGCTCGGCGAGGAGGATGACTCTATATATGAGTACATCCATGACGCGCTCGCGAAAATCGCCAAGAACGAGGGTTCGCTCGAAGACTGGATAGGCACGACGCTCAAGTGCGGCGAGGTCAACCTGACGACTATGGGATTGCTCGATAAGGCCAACACCGAGACCTACGGCCATCCGGTCCCGACGAAGGTTCCGCTCGGCGCCAAAGCCGGCAAAGCTATTTTAGTCAGCGGGCACGACCTCAAAGACCTGGACGATATTTTAAAGCAGACCGAGGGCAAGGGCATCAACGTCTACACCCACGGTGAGATGCTGCCGACCCACGGCTATCCGGAACTCAAGAAATACGCGCACTTCTACGGTCACTATGGCACTGCCTGGCAGAACCAGCAGAAAGAGTTCCCGGAGTTTCCCGGCGCTATAGTGATGACGACCAACTGCATCCAGAAGCCGCGCGAAACTTATCTCGATAACATCTACACGACCGGGCCGGTCGGTTGGCCGGGCGCGCGCCACATCGCCGACGGCGACTACACGCCGGCCATCGAAAAGGCGCTTGCCATGCCGGGCTTTGCCGAGGACACAGCGGGCAAAGAGGTCATGGTCGGCTTCGCCAGAAACGCGGTCCTCGGTGTCGCGGGACAAGTCATCGAGGCGGTCAAGAACAAGGATATCCGTCACTTCTTCCTGGTGGGCGGCTGCGACGGGGCCAAACCGGGCCGCAGCTACTACACCGAGTTCGTCGAGAAAGTTCCGGATGATTGCGTAGTGTTGACGCTCGCCTGCGGCAAGTTCCGCTTCTTCGATAAGGACTTAGGCGACATCGGCGGTATTCCGAGGCTCCTCGATGTGGGGCAGTGCAACGACGCGTACTCGGCCATCCAGATAGCGGGCGCGCTCGCCGACGCGTTCGGCGTCGGCGTCAACGAGTTGCCGCTCTCCATGGTACTCTCGTGGTACGAGCAGAAGGCGGTAGCGATATTGCTCTCGCTCTTGCATCTCGGCATCAAAGATATCCGCCTCGGGCCTTCACTGCCCGCGTTTATCACACCTAACGTCCTCGATGTCCTGGTCAAGAACTTCGACATCAAGCCTATCAGCACGCCTGATGAGGACTTGAAGGCGATTCTGGGGTAGGGTTCGGAAACATACCCTCTATATTTAAGGCCCGAATTGGGTACATAGGCAACAGGAGCGATGTTACGCTTGGCGTACCGGCGTCCATGCCATAAGCGCTGCGCGTAAGCGGCTGGTGGAGACAGTGTAAACCAGGTGGAATCGAAAGGGGAGATGAAGTATGGCGTTGTTCATCATGCTAACCAATCTGACAGATGACGGGATGGAGACCTTGCGGGACAAGCCGGAACGCATCAAGGAAGTAAACGATGAGGTTACCCAGAAGTTCGGTGTCAAGATTCTCACACAGTATATGGTGATGGGGCCGTATGATTTTGTAAATCTAGTGGAGGCGCCCGACAACGACACTATGGTAAAGATGGCCATCGAGCTTGGCTCGCGCGGTACGATACGGACGATGACGATGCCGGCTATCGAAATAGACAAGATCATCGAGGACCTCAAAAACATGGGGTCATAAGCAGAATATCCGCTGAATCAAGACGCAACCGGGTAATGAGCGATGAGAGTTCAAAAGACAGCCGTATAAAACAATAGGCGGGACGCAAATAGTCACGCCTATTGTTTTTCGGTACAAACACTTATGCGCACAGCGGATTTGCGCTATAGTGCTGATATGGGAGAAACATATTTTGCTACGTGCGCTAAAGGTATCGAGGCCGTGCTGGCGCGCGAAATCGAATCGCTTGGGCTTGCGGTAGCCGGCGAGCGGACCGGCGGGGTCGCGTTTACGGGAACCATGGAAGCGGCATACCGCGCCAATCTGTGGTTGCGCACGGCAAACCGCGTACTCATGCCGCTCAAAGAGTTCGACTGCTTTTCCGAGCAGGATTTGTATAGCCGGGTGCGCAAGCTCGATTGGCCGCGCTACCTTACGCCGTCGATGACTCTCGCCGTCGATGCCAATGTCCGTGACTCGCACATCACGCACTCCAAGTACGCCGCTTTAAAGACGAAAGACGCGATCGTCGACCATTTGCGCACTAAGCTGGGCTCGCGCCCGGATGTCAATCCGAACGACCCCGACCTGCGCGTCAATGTTCACATTCATCGCAACCGTTGCACGCTCAGCCTCGACACGTCCGGTGAGAGCCTCCACAGGCGGGGGTACCGGCGCGCTCAGGTGGAGGCGCCGCTCAAAGAGACCCTGGCGGCGGCTCTCGTAGAGCTTACGGAATGGGATGGGACAACGCCCTTCATCGACCCGATGTGCGGCTCGGGAACCATCATCATCGAGGCTGCGCTCAAGGCCGCCAACATCGCGCCCGGCCTTATACGGGAGAGTTTCGGCTTTGAGCGGTGGCTCAATTTCGATAAGGCGCTCTGGGCTCGCCTTACCGACGAGGCCCGCGCGTTGAGAAAGAGCAAGTTAGATGTAGTCATTGCCGGCTATGATGCCTCCAGCAAGGCCGTCAAGGCCGCCGCTGCGAACATCCGCGCGGCGGGGCTGGACGAAATTATAACCTTGGGCGTTAAGGACATCTCTGATTTTACACCGCCCCCGGGGCCCGGCGTCATCATAGTCAACCCGCCATATGGCGAGCGCCTTGGTGACAAGGAAGAACTCGCACCGCTATACAAGCAAATAGGCGACGTCTTCAAGCAGCGGTGCGGCGGTTATACCGGTTATGTCTTTACCGGCAACCTCGATCTCGCCAAGCGAATCGGTTTGAAGACTTCGCGACGCTTCGTCCTGTATAACGGCCCCATCGAATCGCGCCTCCTAAAATTTGAGCTGTACTAGGGGACGTTGTTACGGATGTTACGGTTTGGTAATCCCCACCCGTATCCGTATCGAGCAGATGCCATTGCGAAAAGGCCGCAACATGCTTCGTAAGAGATTATTCGCCGATGGGGTATTATCTAATTGTGGATTGTTTTCAGCCGTCTCCATTTTCAAGACATACGTATAGAAGACGGCAATCTTAACGATCATGAAGTACCGTGCACTCGTGTGAAGTGCGGAAAGGTGGTCGGCAATGTTTCCTGGAAAATCATCTCCGGCGAAGACCGGCTTAGTAGTGTTCTTGGGAGCGCTTTTCTTGGGGTTGGCGATTCTGGTCCTCTTTGGGCTCTTGGCGGGGGTGTTCACTTCGGACAAAGGGGTTATCGCCGCGCTCACCGCATCCCCCTCGGGATTTATCGCGCTCTTTGGCGCTACTTTGATGCTCGCGGCGCCGCTTATCGGGCTGACCATTTGGGCATACGACCGCGCCATTCAATCCGCGACCGAACAATATCGGCGGCGGCAACAACAACAGCAGGAAGAGCGGCAACGCCGTCAAGAAAGCAATAATGCGCGATAAAGCGCGTCATTAAAGAGCGGAAGGGTCAGCACTTACCACGCCCGTGAGCCACGCCCCGAAAACCCATTACCCAACTCGATTAATGTCACATCCCGGGCATGTGCGGTGTTATAGAGATAAAGGCGCAAATAAAGGCGAAAACGGGAGGCCTACGAGTGGCGTTGAGACAGAGGCTGGAAAGAACGGTCGCGCCGGATGACTTCGCTTTCAGGGAACTCTTCGAAGCGAACTATCCGATGGTCCTTCGACATCTCATCCTGATACTGGGCGAGCAGGCGGCGGCCGAGGACATAGCGCAGGAGACCTTTATACGGCTATACGAGCGGCCCCCGAAGGAGTTTACCAATCTCTCGGGCTGGCTCATCAAAGTCTCGACCAATCTTGGTTATAACTATTTGCGAGGAGAGAAGAGCCGCAAGCGCCGCGAGACGGCCGATACGCTCGCGACGGAGACATATGCGGACGAATTTTCCCGCATGGGCGAGGCTGAAGAGGTGCGCGAAGTGCTCCGCCGACTGGATTACCGGGACCGCGTCTTGATAGTCCTCAAGTTCTACGGGTTTAGCTACGAGGAGATATCGGAGATGACCGGCGTGAAGAGGACGAGCGTCGGCAAAGCGCTCGCGCGGGCGCTTGAGAGGTTTCAGAGGGCGTATGAAAGGAAGAGCTAGGATGTGTTATGACGAAGGCACGCTCCAAGCTTATATCGATAGAGAACTCCCGGGGCGCAGGCGCTGGGAGATAGAGGCGCACGTCGAGACGTGCGAGGCTTGCAAGGCCAGGCTGGCGCTGCTGCGGGATGCTAGCGAAGCGGCACAGGCCCGGCTGAGACCACTTTCGAAGCAAATTCACAGCAAAACCGTATCGACCGAAGCGGCATGGATGCGCTTGACTCATGATGAGCGAATCAAGGCGCCGCTGAGAAGGAGAGGAGTATTTGAAATGTTGCAAGGCAGACCAAAAACGGCGTTGGTGCCGCTGGCCGCGGTGGCGGTGCTGGCGACGGCGCTGAGCTTTACCCCGGTCAGGGGATTGGCCGCGGATTTATTGAACATATTCAGGGTGCAAAATGTGGAGGTCGTCACTATCTCACCCGAGGATATGAACGCGCTGCAAAAACTGGGTGAGAAGGGCGGCGGCAAGGTAGATATCGAGAACCTCGGTAAGATAGAGTCGAGCGGCTTCACAGCGCCGGAGCAGGTCACGGCGAGTGCCGCGAAAGAGGCGGTCGATTTTGACCTGAGGTTACCGCAAGGTCTCACCGGCTATAGTGAGCCGAGCTACAACGTGCAGAAGGGTTTTACGACCAGCTTCACGCTCGATGTGGACAGGGCGAACGAGGTCTTCAAGTCGTTCGGCGCGACCGAGCTTCTGCCGAAAGCGATCGATGGTAAGAAGTTCACCGCTAAGATGCCCACAGTCGTCATGGCCAACTACCCGAAAGACGATGGCGGTATGGTCATAATCGGCCAAGCGAGAAGCCCCGAGTTTGTCCTGCCGGCCGGAGTCGACGCCGACGCCGTGCGTGACGTGCTCTTGAGCCTGCCGGTACTTCCGGAGAATATCAGGAGGCAGCTCGAGGCGGTCAAGGATTGGCGAAACACCCTCATCATCCCGAACATCGACGGCAGCGCCAAAGAGGTCAAAGTCGGCGATGCCGAGGGTGTCTTTATCACACCTCCAAGGGAGCATGCCACAGGTGCCAGCGCGCTCGTATGGCAGGATGACGGCGTGATATACGGGATAAGCGGACAACTCGATTTAGCGGCCGCACAAGAGATAGCGGCTTCACTCGAATAACGGTATATAATAATAGTCATGGTTATAGAGACGCACGATTTAACAAAACTATACGGTGAAAAAGTCGGCTGCGAGAAGATTTGCCTCTCCGTCGGGGAGGGGCAAATCTTCGGTTTCTTAGGGCCGAACGGCGCCGGCAAGAGCACCTTTGTCAAGATGCTCGTCGGCCTCATCAAGCCGACTTCGGGGACGGCCAAGCTGCTCGGCGCGCCCCTCGGCGATGTTGAAGCCCGCCGTCGCCTCGGCTTTTTGCCCGAGAACTTCCGGTATCAGGATTGGCTATCCGGACGAGAGCTTCTCTACTATCATGCCGCGCTCGCGTTTATCCCGCGCCGTGAGCGGGAGAGTCGTATCGACGAGGTCTTGCGCATGGTCAAGCTCACGGGAGCCGCCGACGGCAAGATAAAGACCTACAGCAAAGGTATGCAGCAGCGAGTCGGCATCGCGACCGCGCTCATATCCGACCCCGACCTTCTGTTTTTGGATGAGCCGACCTCGGCGCTCGACCCAATCGGCCGCCTGGAGGTGCGCGAGATAATCACCTCCCTTCGCGACCGCGGCAAAGTGGTGTTCTTAAACAGCCACCTCTTGAGCGAGCTTGAGATGATATGCGACAGTGTGGCCATCATCAAAGGTGGCCGGGTCGTCGAAGAGGGATCGCTTACCGAGTTACTCAAAGGCAGGGTGGAGGTCGAAGTGACCGCGTCCCAACTAAACGGCCAGGTAGAGCGGGTCGTCGAAGGCCTCGGGCGGGTATTGGCCGGCACGGGCGCCAATGTCTTGGTCGAACTCGATAGCGAAGAGATGATTCCCGTGCTCGCCGCGCGCATCATAGAGGCCGGGGGCAAACTTTACAACCTGAGCCGTAAGAAGCGAACTCTTGAGGAACTCTTCCTCGGGGCGGTCAAGGGCGGTGAGGCGTAGGTGCTGACTATCGCCCGCCTTACCTTTAAGGAGGCGCTGCGCAAGAAGATACTGGTAGCCGCGATAATCCTGAGCGTCCTTTTCCTGACGGTCTACGGTGTGGGGCTGCACTATGCCACCAACACCATCGAGCAGCAAAGCGCGCAAGGCATCGGAAGAGGCATGAACGACGGTTCATTCGCTGGTGCGGATGTCATCGTCGAGTCGTCGAAGAAGCTCCTGGTCTTGCTCGGCCTCTACTTTTCAAGCTCCATAGTCTCGCTCTTGGCGATACTGTCGTCGGTGGGAGTGGTCTCGTCCGAGATAGAAAACGGCATAATCCACGCCATGATGGCCAAACCCATCCGGCGCCGCGATATAATTCTCGGTAAGTTCGGCGGGTACGCCGCCATGCTCTCGGTCTATTCGGCGCTGCTCTTTCTCTCGGTTCTGCTTCTCAACTATTTTATAGCGGGGGCGGCGCTCGGCAATGTGCCGCTGCTTATCGCGCTCTTTATCATCCAACCGCTCGTCTTTCTCGCGGTGACGCTCGCAGGGAGCACGGCGTTTTCGACGCTGGCCAACGGTATCGCCGCCTTCACTCTCTATATCGCGAGCGCGGTCGGCGGGATGATCGAGCAAATCGGCGCGATGCTCAACAACGACATGCTGGTAAACACGGGAATCGTAACCAGTTTGCTGATGCCGGCGGACGCTATCTATAGGATGATAGCCTCGCTCGTCACCAATGTGCCGGGCGGTTCGATTAATGCGATGTTCTTCGGCCCGTTCGGGGCGATATCGGCTCCCAGCGCCGCGATGGTCGTCTACGCCATCTTGTATCTGGTCGGCTTTGTCGGCCTCGCGTCTTTTCTGTTCTCAAGAAAAGATATCGGGTAAGTCAAAGGGCATCTCGGGCATAGTCTATCGTTTAAGAATGAACCCAACCCACGCGCTATTCTCCGATTATCTTTACTAAGACGCGCTTGTTGCGCCGCCCGTCGAACTCCCCGTAAAAAATCGCTTCCCAAGTTCCGAGGTCGAGCCTGCCGCCGGTGATGGCGACGACCACCTCGCGCCCCATGATGGTCCGTTTCAGGTGCGCGTCGGCGTTGTCCTCACCGGTGAGGTTGTGCCGGTACTGGGATATCGGCTCGTGCGGAGCGAGCTTTTCGAGCCAGACCTCCCAATCGCTCAAGAGCCCGCCCTCGTGGTCGTTGATAAAGACGCTCGCTGTGATATGCATCGAGTTTACCAGACACAAGCCCTCCCGGACGCCGCTCTTGTCGACCAGCGCCTGGACTTTTGGCGTGAGATGGACAAAATCGTAGCGCTTCGGCGTGTTTACCATGAGATACTCGGTCAGGTGTTTCATATTTTAACCCCCGTTTCTCGTTGCCCGCTATATTATGTTGTTGCGGGCGCTATCCTAATATTTGGCGTTTAACTATTAAGCGGTCGATATCGTGGCCCCATCGGTGAGGCTAGACATGCGGCTAGTGCGATTATCTTACCCATCCCTGTCGGGAAAACATGTTTCAACGATAACACAGGCCATTGGCTAAGGTAAGCGGTTCAATTTCAGCTCGCCCCGCATGTGTGAGCTTAAAATCCATCGACTTTATGCCGATAGCTATGGTTAGGCTATCGGGGTACGGTGTCGCACGATTCATGTGGTGGTTCCATTCGCGGGCGGTTTTTTGGTAGTGCTTCGCGTGATAAATCGGGCAGCTGCATGATTACCGGCGCCAAGCGGGTGCGCCGATTTGACTACGCGACACCCTAATAGGAGGATTGAGTTGTCGGGAAAGCAAAAGAGCGCCGCCAATAAGGCCGATTCCATAAACAATCGCAAACAGGCTGAAGCAGCGATACGGAAAGCCGAAGCCATATACGGCGCCTCAGTCGATAACGCGAGCGTTAGTATATTATTCGCTGACGATAAAGGGAAATTGCTTGAAGTAAACAAAAAAGCTGAAGAGCTTGCCGGCTATGCCAGGCAAGAGCTTTTAGGCATGAGCCTTGCGCAACTTTATCCGAAAGAAGAGCTGGAGAGGATTACCAGAGCTTCCGAGAGTGGCTTTGAGCGGAAGATATGGTATGTGGGCAACACGCTAGTGCTGCAAAAAGGCGGAAAAGTTATCCCCGTAGATGTAATCGGTAACATTCTTGAACATACGGATAGGCGGTTGTCGCAGATAATGATTTTTAACGACGAAGAACGCAAACGAGCCAAAGAGATTCTTAGCGAGAGCGAAGAAAGATACAAGAGTATCATCAATGGGGCGGCGGAAGGTTTTTGGTTAATCAATCCGCAGTTAGAAACAATCGGAGTAAATGAATCCCTCTGTAAAATGTTGGGCTATAGTCGCGAGGAGATGCTGGGCAAAAAGCCATTCGATTTTGCCGATGAGGAAAATCGAAAAATATTCAAGGAACAGACATCAAGAATACCCGGAACATCGCACCGGCATTATAATATCGTTCTAAAATCGAAGGCAGGCAACGATGTCTATACCCGATTTAACGCCACCACGGCAAGAGATAACTCGGGAAACACAATTAGCGCCTTTGCTTTTGTCACGGATATTACCGAGCTTAAGTTGACCGAGAACTCGCTCCTTGAATCGAAAGAGCGGATGGAACAGTTGTATAAGGTCATACCGAGCGCTATATTTACGGTCGACACGGCTCACACCATACTAAGCTTCAACAGAACGGCCGAGGAGATAACGGGCTATGTCGCCTCAGAGGTGATCGGGAAGAAATGTTCGATCCTTTCCCTCGACACGTGCGCGAAGGAGTGCGCCCTGTTTGCCGGCAATTCGGCCAAGCCGATCATAGGCAAGGAATGCACCATAAACAGGAAAGACGGCGAGAGAAGGGTGCTTTCTAAAAATTCGGATCTTCTTAAAGATATATATGGAAACGTTATCGGCGGTGTCGAGAGTTTCGAGGATATAACGGAGCGCAAACAGGACGAGGAAATGCTTAATTATCTGGCCCACTATGACGCGCTTACCGGGCTCCCTAACCGGAGGCTGTTGTATGATAATTTTGCGGCAGAAATTTCCCGCACGCGCCGAAATGGCGCGATATCGGCCGTATTATTTCTCGACCTGGACAACTTTAAGACCATCAACGATACTTTGGGCCACCCTGTCGGCGATCAGCTATTGCGGGAGGTCGCCGTTCGGCTGAAAAAAAGTCTTCGCAGTGAAGATACCGTCGCGCGGCTGGGCGGGGACGAATTCACCCTGTTGATAACGGAGACAAGGCGAATTCAGGACGTGGCCAAAATCGCGCAGAAAGTTATCGATGAATTTAAATCGCCGTTTAGTATCGGCAATCGCGAATTTTATATTACCACCAGTGCCGGAATAGCCGTTTATCCAAACGATGGTAAAGAAGTAAATACTCTGCTTAGAAATGCTGATATTGCCTTATATCGCGCAAAGGAACAGGGCAGAAATAATTACCAATTCTATACGTCGGCCATGGGAGAAAAAGTTCTCGAGCGCTTAATACTTGAGAACAATTTGCATAAAGCGCTTGAAAGAGAAGAGTTCTTGCTTCATTATCAGCCAATTGTAAATCTGAATTCAGGCAATATCGCGGGGATGGAGGCGCTGCTTCGCTGGCAACACCCCGATTTCGGACTAGTCTATCCATCGGACTTTATACCTATCCTGGAGGAAACGGGGCTTATTGTCCCGGTTGGCGAATGGGTGTTGCGCACCGCATGCAAGCAGGCAATGGCTTGGCAAGATAAGAGCCTACTGCCAATACGCATAGCGGTGAATCTTTCAGCGAAACAGTTCCGGCAGGAAAATTTGGTGGAAATGATCGGTGATGTATTGGATAAGACCGGTTTGCGGCCCGAGTGCCTGGAGATCGAAGTTACGGAGAATGCCGTTTTAAAAGATATGGACCAGGCTGTTAAGACATTCCAGAGGTTAAAGGAACTCGGCGTATATATCTCGTTCGATGATTTTGCGACCGGGTATTCTTCGCTCAGTCTTTTAAGGAAATTACCCGCGGATACATTAAAGATCGATCGGTCCTTTGTATGCGAGATCACGACCAGCTTACGTGACGCAGAGATCGCAAAAGCCGTGATAACCTTGGCTCACAGTCTGGGAATGAAGGCGATTGCGGAAGGTGTGGAAACGATAGATCAATTGGAGTTTTTGCGCTCGCTCAAATGCGATGAGGTTCAAGGGTATGTCTTCGCCCGCCCGTTACCGGTCTACGAAGCCGAGGCTCTGCTCGCCGCCGAGATGCGCTTATGCGCTTGATAAATTAGCCCCAATAGCCCAGGGAATGTCGTTATGGAGTCTAATTAAACTGTTACGGCGCCCTGGTCTGCTATTCCCACACCGGGCAGTGACTAAAACATATCCCGGTCGTCTATTACGACATGACCATCCTTCCGACTTCCGCAAAGCAGTGCCGCGGGAGTTTTCGCTGAGCTGAAGATAGCCTGCGCGTTACAATATTAAGGCGATAAGGAGTGTGCTATCGGGGGAGGCGAATCTCGCATATGATTTTTCTGAGGCAAAAAACCCGTATGCCGGCATGCTTAAGCGGCAGATTACTATTCGCATGGATCAGATAGCGGTTGATTGCTTCAAAAAGCTCGCCGTGGAGACGGGTCGGGCGAAAAGCCAAAGAAATGGTCTTTGATTACGATAAGACATGGCTTGGCAAGAGGTACGCGCAAAAGAAGGTGAAGGTTGAAAAAGTAACGAGCAAGCTACGGTGCCGTTTCGGGCGGGGCCTCGGCAAGGTGACGCCGGCCGCCCTAAGGAGAGCGGCGGAAGTGTCGCTGTCGCAAAGGCCGGATAGACCAAGCGAGCCACTTGTCATACCTTCCGACATTCATTCGCAACGCCTGTTGGAAGGCGGCCCGTGATATCCGAACGGTCCAAGAACTCCCGGGTCATAAAGACGTAAAAACCACGATGATTTACACCCATGTCCTCAACCGCGGACCAGCTGGGGTTCGCAGCCCCGTCGATAGGTTGTAAGGTTAAATAGGGCAGTTTAGAGAGGGTATATACCGATCCGTATAAGACGCCATGATAAAATAGCGTTTCGTGTCAACAGCTACATTTAGCACTGGTTATAGCTACAAGTGACATATTTTCGCAGGCGTCTTATATGGACAAAATCAATGTATTTGGAGTATTATGCGGATTGGTATAAACATAGTTCGGTGTCACAGGAGTAATCGCGCGGTGCAGGAAATCTTCGACGCAATTGACCAGTACGCAGACGCCTATGCAAGGCTTGAACAGCTTCAGCGCTCTCGCACTCTTGAGATACCTATCGGGGATCAAAAGACTGGTGTCATTGCAGAGTTCTTCGCGCGCATCTACGCAAGGCATCGGTTCCCCGAAGCTGCATTGGAATTTGGTTCCGCCAGTGAGCACGCTTGGGATATCAAAGTTCTTCGGCCCGGCCGACCTGAACTCAAAGTGCAGGTCAAAGCTGTTTCTGCGCATTCACAAACGAGTCGTGTATCTCCCATTCATCCTGGGTGGCATCAGCTCTGGCTCATGCGCCTAGATGAACATCTTCGACCACATGCGCTCTGGGTGGTTGAAGCACAGACCGCAGCATGGTCAAACACTTTGCTGAAGAACCGCACTATGCCCAAGCTCGGAAATCCCCAATCCGGTTCTGCTGAGTTGAGAGCAGGTGCAAATGAAACCACCCCATTTCTTGCCGCGCTGCTGACGGCCAACCCATCATTCCACCGGACCTGCGCGAAAAGCCGCGCAGGTCGGTGAATTCAAACGTTAGGCCTCAACAAGGGAGGGAAATATATGGTAGTGCCCTCGGTAGAGAAATTAGATCGTCTCGCTATTGATGTTCTTTCGGGCATTGACAATTCTCTGTTTGAGCAAAACATTGTCGAATTCATCTTAGACACGTATAGACAATTCTGTCGCAGCGATGAGGCTCTAAGACTGGATATATCGGAGATGCCCATCACCGACGAAATTCGTCTCAGGCCGCGCTTCGAGTCCCTGTGTTTTTCTACATTCCTCGCAAGTTTGCAGTCATCAAAATTCCTTACAGACAAAAAGTGGTTTGTTAAACGACCAAACCAGAGGCTCATTGGACTATTTGACGGTGCGATAGCAGCAGCACTTATTGAACTTTGCAATAATGCTGGAATGAGCGAGCTACGTGAAATAACACTTGTTGCAATTGATCCGAAGCCAACATTTGGGCTTGGCGATCATCTTGATCCACTAAATCGTTTGGAAGAATATCGGGCCGCATTCGTCAAGGAACGGGGGAGCGAACTCGAACGATTCGGGAAATGGATAGGGAAGGCACTTGATGGTCCAAATTATCCACTCTTTGAGATCATTGGTGGTACCTTTGGAGAGCCACTACTTCAATTGTCAGATTATGCAATGGCCGATGTACTGAAGCGAGGCGCCAACCTTCCTCTTCCTATGAATAATCAAGAGGACGCGAAAGAGCAACTGCGCACGCAGATTGCGGGATGTAATTTCGCAATGGCCAAAGCTCTTGTTGTTCGCAGTTTGGGCGGGAGCATCATCCCAAAAGAACTTGCAGCGCTCTTGGACGGTTTCACTGAGAATCCTTGTCTCGAAACGGCGGCCAAACTCATCGAGTATGACCAGAAGTTTCGTGCGGTCTTTGAATTGGCTCGCGGCGGTGGCTTCACCGAGCAGTTGTTCCGTAAGGGCGACATTGAGTGATGGCCCAACCCGTCGCTCCGGCGGATGCGGTGAGACTGCGCCGGTGAGCTTGGTCGTTCAGCGGCCATAACAATTCCATGTTGCATTGACAAGTGTCACGTGATAGCTTACTATTGATGCATGATCAAGACGTTTGCCGATAAGCATACGCAAGAGTTTTACCAAAAGGGTAAATCAAAGCGTTTTCCGCCGGAAATCAGTAAGCGGGCAATCCGCAAGCTGGAATATATCGACCTGGCAACGGGTTTGGATGACTTGAAGGTTCCCCCAAGCAATCGACTCCACGAACTCGAACGAGAACGGCAGGGACAGTATTCGATCTCCGTCAATGACCAATGGCGCATATGTTTCCGGTTTGTCAACGGCGACGCCTACGACGTAGAACTTACGGACTACCACTAAGATGAGGTGTAAAACATGAGTATTCAGAATATGGGAGAGCGTGAAATTCGACCGACTCATCCCGGCGAGATACTGCGCGAGGATTTTTTGCCGGATTACGGCCTTACCGTGTCGAGTCTTGCTAGGGCGCTTGGTGTGTCGCGCCAGACGGTCAATGAGTTGGTCCGGGAACGTCGGGCAGTCAGCCCGGAGATGGCGCTTCGCCTCGCCCGCTTGTTCGGCAATACGCCGGAGTTTTGGCTCAACGCTCAGCGTGCCGTAGATCTTTGGGAGGCAGCGCGGGCCGGCAAGAAGAAGATTGAGCGTATCAATCCATTAAGTGTCGCATAGCACTTGAAGTAGAAAAATGAAGGAGAATCAATAAGCGCCTAACAAGGCGACGTCGCCGACGCACAATTAGCTTGCCTATTAGCTTCTAAGTTGGCGGCGCAAGGCTGATCGTCAGCGTTATGTTAAAATTTTAATAAAAATCTACCACAAGCAAAAGGAGCAAGCTA